>NZ_JBSGUS010000026.1:0-83446 GCF_053608045.1 Kribbella sp. NPDC055071 | reverse complement strand
CCTGCCCTCTTGACAACCAACCACTCCATATCAGCTGCGTCCTTCCCTGGTCGGGGCGGTGTGGGTCAAGGGTCGAAGATCGCGCAGCGACGCCGAAGGCGCCCTTGACGCACACCGCGCCGACCAGCACGATCACGCAGCCCGGAACCGCGACACCACAATCCCTGCAAGGCCCGGCCGCAGCGCAGTCGTTCTACGCACACCACCTGAGCGGCCGATCCACGACCCGCGCACCCGCCGAAGGCGGCAACAAGTCAGCCGTCGCAAGGCGACCCGTGCCCGGGCGGCGGAGCGGCTCCAGGACACGTCGAGCTAGAAGAGGGCGCCGCCGCGTTCGTGGTCTAGGAGGGCTTGTTTGCGTTCGAGGCCGCCGCCGTAGCCGGTGAGGCTGCCGTTCGAGCCGACGACGCGGTGGCACGGGACGATGATGCTGATCGGGTTCTTGCCGTTGGCGAGACCGACAGCCCGGGAGGCGCCCGGGACGAGACCGAGGGTGTGGGCGAGCTCGCCGTACGTCGTGAGCTCGCCGTACGGGATGTCCTGGAGCGCCTTCCAGACCTGCTCCTGGAACGGCGTGCCGGCGAGATACAGCGGTACGTCGAACGTCGTCCGGCCGTGCTCGAAGTACTCGGTCAGCTGCTCGGCGACGGCCGGCAGCACCGAGTCGTCGCGATCCCCGAACGCCGAGAGCTCCGGCCGATGTCGGTGCTTGTCCATGTACAACCCAGCTAACTCACCGGAGCCGGTCGAGACCAGCGTGAGCGGTCCGATCGGACTGTCGATCACGCCGTACGTCATCTGGTCGTTTCCCAGCGTGGCCGGTCGATCCGGTAGAGGACGTGCCGCTGCAACCGGTGGCCGGCCGGCACCCGGACGTGGTCGAAGTCCCCGGCCTCGTCGTGGATCATGCCGATCCGCTGCATCACCCGCTGCGACGGCTCGTTCGTCGTCGCGGTGAACGAGACGATCTCGTCCAGCCCGGCCGGGCCGAAGCCGTGCGCCAGCGACGCCCGCGCGGCTTCGCTGGCATAGCCGTTGCCCCAGGCCCCTTTCGACAGTCGCCAGCCGATCTCGACCGCGGGCATGAAGTGCGCCTCGAAGCTCGGCACCGACAGCCCGGTGAACCCGATGAACTCGCCGGTCTCCTTCACCTCGAGCGCCCACAGCCCCCATCCGCGCTCGTCGATCGCCGCGATGTTCCGATCGATGAGCGCGTCGCTCACCTCGCGGCTCTGCAGGCCCATGAAGTGCTCCATCACGGCCGGGTCCGCGTTCAGCGCGGCGAACGGCTCGCGGTCGGAGTCCCGCCACTGGCGCAGCAACAAACGGTCGGTGGTCAGCTCGGTCACGCTCACTCCACAGGGATCTTGTTGATGGCATGGTCCCCCGTCGCCCAGAGGTACTGGACCGCGTACGCACGCCAAGGCCGCCACGCACGCGCGTGGTCGGTCAAGGGTTGAGGGGCTTGCGGCAAGCCTAGGTCACGCGCGGCGTATCGGACACCCAGATCACTGGCCACAAAGGCATCCGGGTCACCGAGTGCGCGCATCGCGATCGACTCGACCGTCCACGGCCCGATCCCCGGCAAGGCGGTCAACTGCTCGCGCGCCTTGTCCCAGTCCGCTCCGGCGCCCAGGTCGATCTCCCCCGCGGCAAGCGTGCCGATCAAGGTCGTGAGCGTCATACGACGTGACTGCGGAAACGCCAGCGCCTCTGGATCCAGCCCGGCCAACGCCTGCATCGTCGGGAACAGATGCGTCAGCCCACCGGCGGCATCGTCGATCGGCTCGCCATGCGCCAGCACCAACCGATGCGCATGGGTCCGAGCCGCCGCCGTCGACACCTGCTGACCGATCACAGCCCGTACGGCGAACTCCTCGCCGTCGACCGTATGCGGGACCCGACGGCCCGGCGCCTTCACGATCAGCGGCGCGAGCACCGGGTCCGTGCCGAGCAGCTCATCCACGGCGACCGGATCGGCATCGAGGTCGAGCATCCGCCGGCAGCGGCTGATCGCGTTCGCGAGGTCGCGCTGATCGGTGAGCGAGAGCTGGCAGGCGATGTGGTCGGGCATCGGTTTCAACCCGACCACACCATGGCCGTGCGGCAACCGCAGCGTGCGTCGGTAGTGACCGTCGCGCCACTCCTCCACCCCGGGCACGCCGGTCGCGATCAGATGACCGAACAGGTTGTCGGGGGTCAGCGGTGCCCGGAACGGCAGCCGGAGGGCGAGGGTGCCCGGCGCGGAGGTCGTCGTACCTCGCTTGGCTCTGCGGCGCAGCTCGGTCGGCGGGAGGGCGAACACCTCCTGCACGGTCTCGTTGAAGGTCCGCACACTGGAGAAACCCGCGGCGAACGCGACGTCGGCCATCTGCAGGTCGCTGGTCTCGATCAGCAGCCGCGCGGTCTGTGCCCGCTGCGCCCGAGCCAGCGCGAGCGGTCCGGCTCCGAGCTCGGCCAGCAGTTGGCGTTGCACCTGCCGAACGCTGTAGCCGAGATGACCGGCCAGTCCTGGTACGCCGTCGCGGTCGACCACCCCGTCCGCGATCAGACGCATCGCGCGCGCGACGAGGTCGGCGCGATCGTTCCACTCCGGTGAGCCCGGGCTCGCGTCCGGACGGCAGCGTTTGCAGGCCCGGAACCCGGCCTGCTGCGCGGCCGCCGCGCTCGGGTAGAACCGCATGTTCTGAACCTTCGGCGGCACCACCGGGCAACTCGGCCGGCAGTAGATCTTCGTGGTCAGGACAGCGGTGAAGAACCACCCGTCGAAGCGCGCGTCCTTCGACTGGACGGCGCGGATACATCGCTCCCGGCATTCGTACACGTGCTCCAGCATCCCCGCCGCCACCGACAGTCTCTAGCGGGTTTGCGACGTCGAGGTATCGCGGGAATGCGACGCCAGGTCCTCGGGTCGGATTCCCGCCAGAACGGGCGGCCGCGCTCGACTGGACTGGAACACATGAACGAACTCCTTGGCAAGAAGGCCCTGGTCACTGGTGGCAGCCGCGGCATCGGCGCGGCGACGGCTCTCGCACTAGCGGAACGCGGTGCGGATGTCGCGCTGACCTACAACACGTCCGCGGAGGCGGCGAGGAAGATAGTGACGGAGATCGAGGCGCTCGGGCGGCGGGCGTTCGCGCTCGAGGTCGACGCCGCGGACGCGATGGCGATCGGGAACGGCATACGGCAGGCCGCGGACGAGCTCGGCGGGCTCGACATCCTGGTCAACAACGCGGGCGTCGGCGCCATCGCTCCGATCACCACTCTCACCTTGGACGACCTCGATCGGGTCCTCGCGGTCAACGTGCGCGGGGTGTACGCGGCCACGCAGGCCGCCGCCCCGCTCGTGGCGGACGGCGGGCGGCTGATCCACCTCGGCAGCTGCGCCGCCGGTCGGGTCACGAGCCCCGGGATGACGCTGTACGCGATGAGCAAGGCCGCGCTGGTCGGGCTCAGCAAGGGACTGGCCCGCGAGTTCGGTCCGCGTGGGATCACCTCGAACGTCGTCCAGCCCGGCCCGATCGACACCGACCTGAACCCGGCGGACGGCCCCTACGCCGAGGCCCAGATCGCGGACCTCGCCCTCGACCGCTTCGGCGCCCCGGCCGAGGTCGCCGCCGCAATCGCCTACCTGGCCGGTCCGCACGGCGCCTACATCACCGGCACCGAACTCACCATCGACGGCGGCCATACCGCCTAAGTTGTCGGTACCTGCGACTACCGTCCCCACCATGAAGTTCTCGGTGACGGTCGGCGCGGTCGGACAAGGACGCGACCCGCGCGGGCTGGCCGAGCTCGCGCGGGTGGTCGAGGACTCCGGGTGGGACGCGTTGTTTCTCGAGGACTACCTCGTATACCAGGGTGATGCGAGCCTGCCGACCTACGATCCGTGGATCTGCCTGGCGGCGATGGCGGTGGCGACGTCGCGCATCACGATCGGTACGACGGTCACGCCGCTTCCGCGCCGACGGCCGTGGAAGGTCGCGGCCGAGGCGGTGGCGCTGGATCACCTGTCCGACGGGCGGTTCGTCCTCGGGGTGGGGATCGGTGATCCCGGGGATCCGTTCATGCCGGCCGAGCCGCCGAAGGTTCTCGCGGAGATGCTGGACGAGGGTCTCGAGCTGATCGACCGATTGTGGTCGGGGCAGCCGGTGAGTTTCGCGGGCAGGCATTACCAGTTGGATGGCGTGCAGTTGACTGCGCAACCGCTACGGAAGATCCCGATCTGGATCGGTGGCGATCTGCTGGTCCCCGCCGTACGACGTCGGATCCTTCGGTGGGACGGGTCGTGCGCCTACAAGGGCCGGACCGACGCACCACAGCAGATCATGCCGGACGACGTCCGGCGGTTGCTCGCGGAGCGGGACAAGTCCGCCGGCTTCGACGTGAAGGTGAGCGGCGGAGACCCGGCCGCGTTCGCCGCGGCGGGCGCGACCTGGTGGGGTCGATGGCTTCCGCCCCTCGACGCCGAGGAGACGCTGGCGATCGTCCGGTCAGGGCCGCCGACACTCTGAGCGACATCCAACTGACCCGTTGACACGATCGAGGTCGCACGAGAGACTGCGGATGTTTTTAACGTTCAAAACCCCGCAGGAGGTCGGCGTGGCCACTCTGAAACAGGTCGCCGCCCACGCCGAGGTGTCGGTGCAGACGGTGTCGAACGCACTCAACGCCCCGCACCGGCTCCGGCCGGACACGCTCGAACGCGTGAACCGCTCGATCGAACTGCTCAACTACCGGCCCAATCGTAATGCCCGCAGCTTACGCACCAGCGCGGTCGAGCTGATCGGGTACTGCGTACCCAGCTGGCCGAACCAGACCCATCTGGTGATGGACCAGTTCCTGCACGCACTCTGCGCGGCCGCCGAACGCAGCGGCCGCCACATCCTGCTCTTCACCGCGCCGCCCGGCGTCGACGGCATGCCTGTGTACGACGATCTGCACGCGCGCCGCCTGGTCGACGGGTTCGTCCTCTCGCAGACCGAGACCCACGATCCGCGGCACGGCTGGCTCAAGCAGGAGGAGATCCCGTTCGTCTCGTTCGGGCGGGTCTGGGGAGAGACCACGCAGCCCGGCCCGTGGGTCGACGTCGACGGCGCGGCCGGTTCGGCGCTCGCCGTTCGTCATCTGCACGGGGCCGGGCGGCGGCGGATCGCCTTCCTCGGCTGGCCGAAGTCGTCGGGTCTGGCCGAGGACCGCGTCGCCGGTTGGCGTGGGCAGTGCAAGGAGCTCGGGCTACCCACCAGCGGTCTGGTGATGCGATGCCGCGAAGACAGCATGGACGAAGGCGCCCGGGCGACCGCCGAGCTTCTCGATTCCGGCCAGGCCCCCGACGGAATCGTTGCCCTGAGCGACATTCTGGCCCTCGGCGCGCTCCGCGAGCTGACCCAGCGCGGACTCGTTCCCGGCCGCGACCTCGGGGTCACCGGCTTCGACGACTCGCCACTGGCCGAGGTCGTCTCCCCCGGCCTGACCAGCGTCCGGCAACCGATGGACGACATCGCCGCCGAACTGCTGGCGATCCTGACCGGGTCGTCCGGCCCGACCAACCTCACGACCGAACGCCTGCTGCAACCCGAACTGGTGATCAGGGGCAGCTCAGCCCCAAGTGCCTCGTCGAGGACCGTTGGTGCCTCCAGCGGTGGTCCAGTCGTTCGCTGACAAGGCGGAGGAGGAGAGCAATGCGGAGCATTGCGCGACGACGACAACGCCGTCAGCGGGCGTCTGGGGCGCCGCTGGAGGTGCCGAACGGTTCTTGACGAGGCACTTACTGATGTGTGGCGCGCCAACCCGCGCCGCGAGAAGGAGGAACCGCCATATGACTCCCCATCCGCAAGGACCACGCCGCAGACCGGTACGCCGGACTGCCGGCATCGCCCTGCTCGCCGCGGCAACTGTTCTGGCCGGTACCGCTTCGGCACTCGCCGGGCCATCCGGCGCCGGTTCCGCCACGAACACCATCGTGACTGGTTCACCGTCCGAGCTGTCTACGACCACGCGCCTGGCCGACCGGCGATCGCTGGTCGTCGGTGATCGCGCCTACGCGATGGGCGACGAGAGCGGCCTGTATCCGGCCACCGGCTGGCACATCCGCGGTGAGATGGGTGGCTTCTGGAGCCAGCCGATCAAGCTGCTGGACGGCCTGTGGTTCGGCCTCGACGGCAACTGGCTGGGCAAGGACGTGGCCGCCGCCAAGTACACGAGCGGTCACGGGTACAGCCGGATCGACTACTCCGGTTCGGTCAACGTTCGCCGTACCGACTTCGTCCCCGACGGCATTCGCGCGACCCTGGTCGGCCTCACGCTCAGTTCGAGTACGGCGAAGTCGGTCAAGCTGGCCGTGGACGCGCACTCCGAGCTGATGCAGTCGTACCCGTGGGGCTGGACAACGCCCGGCACGACCGACGCCAACCTGCCGGACACCGGTGCCTACACAGATGGCTCACTGCGGTTCCGCGAGCAGGGCACACCGTCGTACCCGAATGCGACCGCGCACGACTACGCCGCGTTCGTCGGATCGTCCCTGCGTCCGACGGATCACGCACTCGGCCCGAACCATCGTGGACCGCAGGACCCGGCGGTGATCTGCCCGGCCGACGGTACGACGCCTGCCCGTTGTGACGACTCGCTCGTCGGCAAGGGCACCGGCGGCCAGCTCACGTACGACGTCCGGCTGACACCGGGCAAGGAGAAGACGATCTGGTTCGCCGTCGCCGGTTCGGACCAAGGTGTGTCCGCGGCAGAACGCGAGTACGGCAAGGCCTTGAGCAACCCGGAGAAGTTGCTCAGGGCAAAGAGCACTGCGCGGCAACAGCTCGACAGCCAGTCCGCGGTGGACCTTCCTGGTGATCGTCTCCTGCAGCAGAGCGTCGAGTGGAGCAAGCAGAACCTGGCCGACTCCGTCCAGGAGTCGCACAACCTGAAGATCCGGGACGTCAACGAAGGCAAGGACTACCCGGCACCCGTCGGGACGCTCGACACCGCACGCTGGTTCGGTGCCGGCTTCCCGGACTACCCCTGGCTGTTCGCCACCGACGGTGAGTACACCGCGTACGGCGCGGTCGCAGCCGGCCAGTTCGACACGGTGAAGCAGCATCTGCGCGCACTGCGCGACGTCAGCGACATCCTGAACAAGCGCAGCGGCAAGGTCGCGCACGAAATCACGCCGACCGGTGACGTGTACTACGGCTCCAACCAGAGCGCCGGCAATACCGACGAGACGGTGAAGTTCCCGAGCACCGTGGCGCTGCTGTGGCGCTGGACCGGCGACAACCGGTTCCGCGACGAGATGTACGACTTCAGCGTCCGCAACCTGCAGTACGTCTACCGCGAGCTGGACAAGGACAACGACGGTTGGCCGGAGGGTCTCGCGAACGTCGAGCGTGCGGGCATGGGCGTGGAGAAACTCGACAGCACCGTCTACCTCGACCGGGGACTGCGCGATCTCGCCGACCTGGCCGCCTCCAAGCACGACACCAAGATCCAGCAGTGGGCGACCGCCCGCGCGAACGATCTCGAGTCCCGCTTCGAGGCACAGTGGTGGGTCCCGCAGGCGATGGGGTACGCCGATTCCGTCGACGACCCGGCGAATCCCGCGAACGACAACACCCCGATCTTCCAGCGGCACTGGATCGGAGTCACGCCGATGGAGGCGGTCCTGGTCCGGCCAGGTCAACCCAACGCACCGCTCGCGTCGAAGCAGCACGCGACGACCGCACTCGATCAACGCGAAACCGCTTGCTACACGGGCGAATTCGGGCTGTTCCACACCGGCACCGGTCCGACCAGCGACCCGGGCGGCAACCATGGGGCATCCTGTGACCCGGTGGTGTCGCAGGTACAGAGCGAGCGCAGCATCTTCAGCCTGAACACCTCGATCATGGCGGTTGCCGAAGGCAACTTCGGTCGGCTGGGCCCGAAGCAGCAGCAGACCTACACCACCGGAAACGCGCGGATCCAGCTCGACCCGAACGTCTGGGAGACGCCGGGTGCGATGCCGGAGATCGCGCCGTCGCCGGACTCGGCGGCGAACATCGGCCGGCCGTTCTACGACCGTTCGATGACGCTTCAGGCCTGGGGCACGTACGGAATCCTGTGGCCGGTGATCCATCAGCAGCTCGGTGTCGATCCGGATCTCGGCCATGGCCGGCTCACCGTCGTACCGCAGTTGCCGGAGGGTCAGCAGAAGGTGGCCGGCAGCAACATCCAGGTCGGCCGTGGGTCCGTCGATGTGTCAGCACGCCTTACTGGTAAGGAGTTGCGGACCGACGTGAAGCTGAAGGGTGTCGGGGCAACGGTCACGGTCGGGGCCGTCCTACCGACCGGTGCCACGGTGAAGAGTGTCACGATCGACGGCCGGGCAGCGGCGTACAAGCTGGTGACGACGACGCGTGGAGTCGAGGTGCAGGTGCCGGCCCACGGCACCTCGTCGGCGGTGAAGATCACGCTGACCTGACAAAGCTCCGGGGTCGTGGCCGACCAGGCGCGAGTGCCACGACCCCGGTTCGCCGGCCGGAGCACACCGTTGTGTGCACCGGCCGGCCTTTGTTTGCCTGGGACCTTGCCGGTTGCGCGGAGTTATCGATACCTCTAGGTGTCGTTACGGCGAACTGAGGCGGGGCCCCTCCGAGTATGAGTCGGAGGGGCCCCGCTAGCTGAAGGAAGGTGACGTCTCCAGCCTCCCGAACGGGTCCGTAGGCGCCGGCAGACCCCGTCACCGGTCTACCTCGGTGGGGATCCCCACCGCATGGGTCCTCGGTTTCCGTTCGACCCGCCACTCGCTTTCGGAAGCAGCGTGTCGACATTTCTACCGCCGCGAGGCCTGCTCGCACAAGCCTTTCCTGTAAAGAGTTGTGGCCAGTTGGGGACTCCCTGCGTGTCGTCCACAGTGACCGCGCAACCATCCACAGGAACGACCCGACTTATACACACCCCCTGTGCATAAGTCAGCCCTTGGCCGGCTTCAACGCCATCCGTCGCAGGACCAGATACCCGGCGTACAGACCGAGCGCGCTGGCCACCAGGACGGACGGTACGGCGACGGCCAGTGGCGGACGGTGATAGTTCAATCGGTTCAGTACATCGGCGAGCCATTGCGCGACGAGCAGGAACTCCGCGGACGCAGCCGGGATCAGCGATAGCGGGAGGAGGAGCAGACCGGTCCAGAAACCGAAGCGGTAGAAGGTGATGCCGAGCAACCACCCCGACACCTCGTGCGACAGGATCAGCAGGAAGAACTCGGTGAAGATCAGTCCCGACTGCGTCGGCTTGCTGAACAGGTGCGTGTTCGCGAACGTCTGCTCCCAGCCCTGCCAGTCGTAGATCGCGCGCTCGAGCAGGTAGCCCAGCGCCCAGAGCAGGGCGGTCGCGGCCGCGGCTCCGGTGAGATAGATGCTCGCGGCAACGGACATCATCCGCCGGGTGACGCCTTGGGCGACCATGAGAGTCAGGTACGCCGGAGTGATGGTGATGCCGATCGCCATCGAGAAGTACTTCGGCGACTGGGTGCTGTAGTCCCAGATGCTGTTGTGGACCGATCCGTGGGTGACGATGTTGAAGCCCGTGCCGAGCACCATGAAGCCGACCAGCACCACCAGCCAGTAGCCGACCAGCATCGGCCGCAGTCCGGTCAGCATCGCGAGCAGGACCAGCTTGAGCCGACGCGCCGGCGTCGATCCCCGCGGCAACGCGACCGGGGCTACCGACTGCGATGGTTCGGTCCTGCTGTCCAGGTCGGTGCTCATGAGCGAGCTCCCGTCGTCGGGGCGGTCAGGTGGACGAAGAGATCCTGGAGACCCACCGGGCCGATCTCCAGCCCGGCGGCCGTGGCCGCCGCGATCAGCGCGGGATCGAGATCGCCGAGGACCGTGGCGGACTTGGTGCCGCCGAGGCGCTCCTCGGCGAGGACGGTGAATCCCGCGGTGAACTTGTCCACCACCGCGGCCGGCCCGACCAGCGAGGCGCCACGGCCTCGCAGCGCGTCGACCGGCGACTGGGTGACGAGTCGTCCGTTGTCGAGGATGACGACCTCCTCCAGCAGCGCGCTGACCTCACTGACGAGGTGCGTGGAGAGCACGATCGTGCGCGGCACCTCGGCGTAGTCGGCGAGCAGCGCGTCGTAGAAGAGGTTGCGGGACGGGACGTCCATGCCCAGATAGCTCTCGTCGAAGATCGTCAGCGGCGCGCGGCTGGCGAGGCCGAGCACGACCCCGAGCGCGGACTTCTTACCGCGGGACAGCTTCTGGATCTTCTTGTCCTGTGGGACTTCGAAGCGATCCAGCAACTCACCGGCCAGGTCGTCGTCCCAGTACGGGCGCAGGCTCGCTGCGAGCCGGACCGCGGTCTTGACCGGGGCGGCGGCCACCGCATCGCCGGACTCGCGGATCAGGCAGACCCGACTCGTCACGACCGCGTTCTCGTACGGCTGCTGCGCCGTACCGAGATCACCACCCTCGATCAACACCCGGCCCTCGTCCGGCTGCCTGAAGCCGGCCAGTGTGGCGGCCAGCGTGCTCTTGCCTGATCCGTTCCGGCCGAGGAGACCGTGGATCTTGCCGGGCGCCAACCGCAGGTCGAGCCGGTCGATCGCCGGCTCTCCGGCGAACCGGACCGACAACTCCTCGGTCCGCACAGTCAACGCGTAGTCGTGGGTGGCGGTCATCATGCGCCTCCGTGGGCGGGATCACCAGACACGGCCTGGGTCCGGATGTGCTGGACGATGTCTTTGAGGGGGATGCCGATCGCCTTGGCCTCGCGGATCATCGGATCGATCACGTCGGCGAAGAACGAGTCGCGGCGGCCTTTGCGGAGCACCTCGCGGGCGTTCGGGCTGACGAACATCCCGATCCCGCGCTTCTTGTACAGCACGCCTTCGTCGACCAACTGCGCGAATCCCTTGGCCGCAGTGGCCGGGTTGATCCGGTAGAAGGCGGCGTACTGGTTGGTCGACATCACCTGCTCGTCCTCGGCGAGGGCGCCGCTGACGATGTCGGTCTTGATCTGCTCCGCGATCTGCAGATAGATCGGGCTCCGATCGTCGAACACCTCAGCCCCCTCCCGGGTTCATGGGTTAGTTACTTGAGTAAGGAACCATAGCACCACCCGATGGCACCAGGTCAATGACAGTTGTATGACCGCTCCGCGCGCCCGTTGGCTCGGACCCGCAGCCTCGTTACGGTGCACGGCATGACGGTCGAACAGGATCTGCAAGTGGCCCGCCAGTACGCCGAACTGGCCGCGGTCACCGCATCGAAGTTGAAGCCCGGCACCTACGAGGCAGTCGCGGCGCTGGCGCTCACGTCCATCGCCCACAGCCTCGAGGTGCTCGCTGCCCAGGCGTCTCCGCAGGACTAACCGCTGTACTGGGCTTGCTGGAGAGACTTCTTCAGGGCCGGTACGACGGGACCGACACGGATCGCGAGTTGGGCCAGGCGGTCCTTGTGGCGGCCGCGCTGCTCGCGGGTGACGACAGTGCGTAGGTCCGCGGTTGACGCGAGTACGACGATGGCCGCGTCGCGAAGGTCCACGCGGGTCACCAGCCGGGACGGGCGGAGGGTGTCGGTTGCAGTCCGCAGGATCTGCCGACGGACCAGTGGGTAGCGCAAGGTGATGCGATCGGCGGGGATCAGGCCGAGGACTCGATGCGATTCGACCCTGATCAGGCGAGCGCGGACGAGGTCGTCGCGGACCGCACGGACGATTCGACGCTGACGGCGGTCGATCCAGTACCGCCACTTCCGGGGGCCGACGCCGCGGAGCTCCTCGAGGACACCGGCGAGCACCTGGTCGGTGGGAGGCGTGCTCGTCGTCAGCCTGGCCCGACCGTTGTCATCGGCAAGCTTCCCGGTCAGCTGGAGGTCGGTCAGGGCCGCGGCCCGGAGTAGTTTCCCGAGCTTCGACCGATTGGTCAGCCGTCCCCGCTCCGGATCGTAGGCGAGCAGGAAGAGCCTTGCGGTCAAGGCATCCGGGGCCGTTACGTTGCCGAGGGCAACTGACTTGCGAGCGCGCACGGGGCGTCGCGCCGAACCGGCGGTGGCCGGCCTCCGGAGCGGGGTAACCACGGTCCTACTCATCGTCTTCCTCCTTGGCCGGACGGCCCTGACGGCGCTGCTTACCGACTCCTGACGGCAGGCGGCCGGCGTCGGCCAGCGCCCGCCGCAGCAGGAACTCGATCTGGGCGTTGGTGCTGCGCAGGTCGTCGGCTGCCCACCGGGCCAGCGCATCGTGCACCACGGGATCCAGCCGGAGCAGGATCTTCTTGCGTTCGACGGCCACGACAGCCGCTCACTGGTACAGCGAGCCGGCGTTGACCACGGGCTGAGCGTCCCGGTCGCCACACAGCACGACCAGCAGGTTGCTGACCATGGTCGCCTTGCGCTCCTCGTCGAGCTCGACCACGTCGTGCTCGGACAGCCGGTTCAGCGCGAGCTCGACCATGCCGACCGCACCCTCGACGATCCGCTGCCGGGCGGCCACCACGGCACCGGCCTGCTGACGCCGCAGCATCGCCTGGGCGATCTCGGGCGCGTAGGCCAGATGCGTGATCCGGGACTCGATCACCCGGACTCCGGCCGCATGCACCCGGGCACCGATCTCCGTCGACAGTGTCTCGGTGATCTCGTCGGTGCTGTCGCGCAGGGACATGCCGCCCTCATCGGAGTGGACGTCGTACGGATAGCTGTTGGCGATGTGCCGGACCGCGGTCTCGGTCTGGATCGCGACGAACTCGACGAAGTCGTCCACCTCGAACATCGCCTGCGCGGTGTCCTCGACCTGCCAGACCACGACCGCGGCGATCTCGATCGGGTTGCCGTCGGAATCGTTGACCTTGGCAACAGCCGTCTCGTGGTTGCGGATCCGGGTCGACACCTCCTTGCGGGTCGAGATCGGATTCACCCAGCGCAGACCGTCGGAGCGGATGGTCCCGGCGTACCGCCCGAGGATCTGCAGCACCCGCGCCCGCCCCGGCGCCACCGGCGTCAGCCCGGCGGCCACGATCGACCCCGCGACGAACAGGGCGACCCCCAGGACGACCATCCCGTTGGCATCGTGCGCGACGCCGACGGAGAACTGCACCACCCCGGCGATCAGCACGATCAGCACGATCAGCGCGACCGGCCAGCCGTTGATCTGCCACGCCACCCGCTCGGTCACCTTCGGTGCCGGCATCTCCACCACACCATCCCGCTCAGCCATCAGCTGCTCCTCTCGAATAGCTCGAAGGTAGCAAAGTGATATCAGTTTTACAAGTGGCCGTGCAGCTGGACAGGAGGTGTCGCCCGATCCTGCCGAAATCCCGGCCGCTTCAGGCGGGGAGCGGTCGGCAGTGGACGTATAGGTCCTGTCGAGCTGCACGGACGGTTACGGCAGGCGGGCGGCGAGGGAGTCCAGGTGGGATTGCCAGGTGGTGGCTCGGGAGTTGGGGAGGGGATCGATCGCGGAGTCGGCCCATGCGTGGATGGGGCGGATGCCGTGCAGGGCGTTCACGAGCCAGGCCTCGGTGGTGGACTGGAGCTCGGCCGGGGTGATGGGGCGTTCGGTGACCGGAACGCCTTGGGCGGTGGCGATCCGGCGGAGGAGTTGGGCGGTGACGGACCGGAGGAGCGGACGGTCCGAGGGCGGGAAGCAGAGCGTGTCGTCCTCCCACCAGGCCAGGGCGGAGTACGCCGCCTCGAGCACAGTGCCGTCCTGGTCGAGCAGGAGGAGCTCGTCGGCGCGGTGCGGCGCGGATTCCTTCAGCTTGCCGAGCAGTTCCAGATCGGGACCCTTGACCCGCGGAGCCGTCCGCGGATCCGGTCCGGCATGGACCACGACCCGGACGCGCCCACCGGTCGTCGGCGCCGGACGCCGCTGCACCGCCAGCTCACCCGACATCCGCAGCTCGAACCGCGGGAACCACCGCCCGAACCCAGGCAGCCGCTCCACCTGCTCGGCCCAGAACTCCGCCGCCGGAACCCCTACTGCGGCACACGATCCAACGAACCGTTCCCGGTGCAGCTCGATCCCCCGAACCTTGCCATTGGCAACCAGAAACGAATCCGCCACCTGCAACTCACTCATGCCCCCACCCTTCGGCCGCGGCCTCTCCGCCGACGGCTGCCGTTGCCTTCAGCACCATTTCGTCGTACTCCGCGACCGGCTCGGAGTCGAGCACGATCGCACCCCCCGCGCCGATCACGGTCGCGTCCGGTGTCAGGACCGCCGTCCGGATCACCACGCTCAGATCCGCGCGTCCGTCCACGGTCAGGTAGCCGAGCGCACCCGAGTAGATCCCGCGCGCACTCGACTCCAGCCCGTCGAGGATCTCCATCGTCCGGATCTTCGGCGCACCCGTCATCGACCCCGGCGGGAAACATGCACGCACAGCGTCGACCGCGGTCACCCCGGTGCGCAGCCGGCCGCGGACGGTCGTGACCAACTGATGCACGGTCCGGTAGCTCTCGACCTCCATCAACTGCGGAACGTGGACAGTGCCCGGTTCGCTCACCCGGCCGAGGTCGTTGCGGATCAGGTCGACGATCATCAGGTTCTCGGCCCGGGTCTTCTCGTCCTCGGCCAACGCCTTGGCCGCCAACTGGTCCTGGCCGGGGTCCGGATCCCGCGGCGCGGTCCCCTTGATCGGACGGCACTCGGCCCAGCCGTCCGCGTCCACGGTCAGGAACCGTTCGGGTGACGAGCTCGCCACCGCGAGATCGCCGTACCGGAGGAAGGCGGCGTACGGCGCGGGGTTGGCGGCTCGCTGCCAGCGGAAGAACTCGAACGGGTCGGGGACGGGTGGCAGGCGGACGCGGTTCGTCAGGCAGACCTCGTACGTCTCCCCCGCCTCGAGCGCGGCCTTGCACGCGGCGATGCCGGCCAGATACGTGGCCCGGTCCTGCTCCAGCCGCGCCTCGAGATCCATGCGGGCAATCTCGGGTACGTCGATGCTCCCCATCCACCAACTGGCCGCGGCCGCCTCGGCTCGCCGCAGCCAACCTTCACCCGCGCCTGGCTCGTCGACCGCGACGAAGTAGGTCAGCTCATTGTCGTGATCGATGACGATGAACCGGTTCGCCCAGATCCACAGCGCATCCGGCGTCGGCGACTCGTACGCCGCCACTCCCCCGGTCAATGCCTTCAACTCATAGCCGAAATAGCCGACATAACCCCCGTTGAACAGCCCGTCCAACTCCTGCGGCGCATCCGCAACCCGAGTCGCCAACAACCGCTGCAGCTCCGCGAACACGTCCCCATCGGCAACATCGCGTACGACGACCTCGGCCGCCTGACCCAGCGTCGTACCGAGCACAGAAACCCGACGCGGCGCGCGGTCCGTCAGGCTCCCGTCAAGCCAGAACGCGACAGGCTCACCGGCCAGCAGCTCGCGGTAAACCGTCTCACCGTCGAGCGCCCGGTCGATCGTCCGGATGGACCAGCTCAGCGCACCCACAGCCACACGGTACAGACCGCGAGCGCCGGGTCGGGTCTGGTGGTCTCACGCCGTAGCGAGCAGGTGCTCGGTGCGGTGCATCGGCGTGCTGGAGTGAAGGCCTCGATGTTTTTCCATCGTGGTCTTTGCTCCAGTGCGGCGAGGTGCCGTACCGAGTGCCGCGCAGTAGGAGTGAGACCACCAGACCCGACCTCACGCGAGAGACTGCTCAGGAGCCGGTCAGGGCGAGCTTGGTGCGCATGGCGGTGATGCGGCGGATCGGGATCGCGACCTCGAGGCCGTCCTTGGACTCGGCCCGGTCCGCGAGCCAGCCGGCGGCGGTGTCGCGGCGGAGGTCCGGCGTACCGGGCAGGTAGAGCGCGTTGACCAGCCGGCGAGCGTCGTCGGGCGAGTGGATCGTGTACACGTACCGCTCGCGCTGGCTTTCCATCACGTCGAATCCGGCGTGCCGCAACTGCTCCTTCAGCTCGGTGATCTCGCCACCTGCCGGGAACTGCGGAGTCGACCGCAACCGCGTGGTCAGACCGCTGAGCGTGCGGATGTCACCACGCCGCAGCGGCCGGACGGCCGGCACGATCGCGGCCAGGACCCCACCTCGTCGCAGCACGCGCGCGGCCTCGGCCAGCACCTCGGGCAGCGGCTGCAACACCATCAGGCCCATCGAACACGTGACGACGTCGAAGACCTCGTTCGCGAACGGTAGGTGCAGCGCATCCGCCTGGACCTTCGGCCCGGGCGCACCGGCGAGCTGGGCCGGGTTGTTGTCAACACCGACGACCCACCGCCCGTACAGCTCACGCGCGACCGGACCGTTGCCACAGGCGAGGTCAAGAACCCGTTTGGCCTCTCCGGAGACAGCACGGACGAGCCAGCGGTACGGCGTATGGTCGCCTGCCACGGCTCTGGACAGCAGGGCTTCGGTGCTGCCCGGAGTGGCGGTGTGGAACTCCCGCAGGTACTCCGGCCAGTCGATCGGGTTCTCAGACATTGCGGTCAGAGGCTACCCCGCACACACACGCCGTACAGAATCGAGCGCTCGGCGTTAACACACCTTTGAAGTCAGACCAGGCTCACAAAGATGTGCCCGGCGGTCTCGTCGCTGATCACGCCGCCGGCCTCGCGGCTGCCGACCAGCACACCCTCGGAGTCGAGCATCGAGTCGACCTCGCGGCCCGGCAGTGCGCCGGCCTTGCGCAGCACGGCCATCGCGCCGTCGTCGGTCTGCACCGGCTCGGCGATCCGGCGGACCAGCACCCGCACACTCGTGCCGGTGGCCTGGTCGAGCACCTTGTCCAACGGCTCCACGCCGATCCGGAAGTCCCCGATCTCGCTCACCGCGCTGTCGACCTGCAGCTCCGCCAGGCCCGGGATCGGGTTCCCGTACGGCGATTCGGTCGGGTTGTCGAGGATCTTGAGCAGCCGCAGCTCGACGGCGTCGCTCATGACGTGCTCCCAGCGGCAGGCCTCCGCGTGCACGTCCTCCCACTCCAGACCGATCACGTCGACGAGCAGCCGCTCGGCCAGGCGGTGCTTGCGCATCACCCGGACCGCCTGCTTGCGGCCGACCTCGGTGAGCTCGAGGTGCCGGTCGCCCTCCACCTTGATCAGCCCGTCCCGCTCCATCCGGGCAACGGTCTGGCTGACCGTCGGGCCGGACTGGTGCAACCGCTCGGCGATCCGCGCGCGCAGCGGCAGGATCCCCTCTTCTTCCAGCTCGTAGACGGTCCGCAAGTACATCTCGGTGGTATCGATCAGCTCGCTCACGACAACCATTCTCGCCTATGTAGGCAAGCCTCACCGAATCGCCGCGGGTACTGGTCGAAGATGCGGCCTGTGACAGCAATCATGTGGTTCCGGCGGGACCTGCGACTCGACGACAACCCGGCACTCCTCGACGCGGTAGCGGCCGGTGACGGCCGGGTGGTCGGGGTGTTCGTCCTGGACCCCTTGTTATGGGACCGTTCCGGCGATCCACGCCGTGCGCGCCTGGCCACGTCGCTGCGACGACTGTCCGCGGCCATGGACGGCAATCTCGTCGTACGCCGAGGCACTCCGGCGCAGGTGATTCCGGCTCTGGCCGACGAGGTCGACGCCCGCAGTGTGCACATCGGTGCGGACTACGGGCCGTACGGAAAAGCTCGTGATGAAGAAGTTGAAGCCTCATTGAAGTGTGCGCTGGTGGCCACGGGATCGCCGTACGCGATCGCACCCGGACGCATCCTCAACCAGCAAGGCCG
The DNA here is from genome assembly GCF_053608045.1 of Kribbella sp. NPDC055071. Lineage (NCBI taxonomy): Bacteria > Bacillati > Actinomycetota > Actinomycetes > Propionibacteriales > Kribbellaceae > Kribbella > Kribbella sp. NPDC055071. The sequence continues at coordinate 65,782 of NZ_JBSGUS010000026.1, read as the reverse complement.
GCCGTACCAGGTGTTCACGCCGTACTTCCGCGCGTGGCTCGAGCACGGCTGGCGCAAACCGGTCGATCCGCCGTCGACCGTCACCTGGGTGCGTGCACACAGCGATGAGCTCCCAGCCGCCGAAGACCTAACGCTGCCAAAGTGGGAGGACTACCTCGACGACGTCGCCCGGTACGACGACGAGCGCGACCGACCCGATCTCGACAGCACCTCACGGATGTCGATCCCGCTCAAGTACGGCGAGATCCATCCGCGGACGATGCTCGCCGACCTGGCCCGCAAACGCAGCGCGGGCGCCGATGCCTACCGGCGTCAGCTCGCCTGGCGGGACTTCTGCGCGGACCTGCTCGCGCGCAACCCGCACGCAGCCTGGAAGCCACTGCGGCCCGAGTTCGAGCAGATGCAGTACGACGAACCCGGCGAACTCTTCGACACCTGGTGCGCAGGCCGGACCGGCTTCCCGTTCGTCGATGCCGGGATGCGGCAACTGGCCGAGACCGGGTTCATGCACAACCGGGTGCGGATGGTGGTTGCGTCGTTCCTGGTCAAGGATCTTCACGTGCACTGGAAGTTCGGTGCCCGCTGGTTCATGCGCTCGCTGTCCGACGGTGACCTCGCCTCGAACTCGCTGAACTGGCAGTGGGTGGCCGGCTGCGGCGCGGACGCGTCGCCGTACTTCCGGATCTTCAATCCGGTCGGCCAGGGCCTGAAGTTCGATCCCGACGGTGAGTACGTCCGTCGCTGGGTCCCCGAGCTGCGGCACCTGACCGGCAAGACCGCACATGAGCCGTGGAAACACGACGGCGCCGACGGCTATCCGGACCAGGTCGTCGACCACGCCGAGGCCCGCCGCGAAGCGCTGCGGAGGTACGACGCGATCCGCTCTTGACGCCACCTTGTCTTCCACCCCTATAGTACTAGGTAACTAGATGAATGGGGTTGGAGATGATCGAGTTCCATCTGGACGGCCGGTCGGGGGTGTCGCCGTACCAGCAGATCGTTCAGCAGGTGCGGAACGCGTTGCGGCTGGGCCTGCTCCGGGAAGGTGACCAGCTGCCGACGGTCAAGGACGTCGTCGCCGCGCTGGCGATCAACCCGAACACCGTGCTCAAGGCCTACCGCGAACTGGAGCACGAAGGCCTTGTCCAGGCCCGCCCGGGCCGCGGCACGTTCGTGACGCGGACCCTCACCGACAACACCCTCGCTGCCCACGGTCCCCTCCGCCAAGACCTCCGCCGCTGGTTGGCCAAGGCCCGTAAAGCAGGCCTCGACGACGAAAGCATCGAGGCCCTGTTCCTCACCACCTTTCGGACCGCCGCTACGGAGGACATAGCGTGAGCGCAATACTGAAGGCCCAGGGGCTGGGCAAGAAATATGGACGGCGCTGGGCGCTGGCCGATTGCGATCTAGAGGTTCCGGACGGGCACGTGGTCGGCCTGGTCGGACCTAATGGGGCTGGTAAGAGCACGCTGCTGAACATGGCGGTGGGGATGCTGACGCCGAGCACCGGGACCATCGAGGTGTTGGGGTCCGCCGCCGGGACACAGCAGGAGAAGGTCGGGTATGTCGCCCAGGACACTCCGACGTACCAGCGGTTGAGCGTTGCCGACCACCTGAAGCTCGGTGCCCGGTTGAACCCCGGATGGGACGCATCCCTTGCCACGCAACGGCTCAAGAACCTCCGGTTCGATCCGAAGCAGCGCGCGGGCAAGCTGTCCGGCGGGCAGCGGGCCCAGCTCGCACTCACCCTCGGCTTGGCCAAGCGACCTGAGCTGCTGATCCTGGACGAGCCTGTCGCCGCGCTCGATCCCCTGGCCCGGCGGGAGTTTCTCCAGGACCTGATGGAGGCGGTCGCCGAGCAGGGGTTGAGCGTCGTGCTGTCGTCGCATCTCGTCTCCGACGTCGAGCGCGCCTGCGACTTCCTGATCGTGCTGGTCGATTCGCACGTCCAGGTGAGCGGCGAGATCGACGCGTTGCTCGCGACGCACTTCCGGCTGACCGGACCGCGACGCGACGCGAAGGACCTGCCGCGGGACCAGCACGTCGTGTCCGCGAGTCATACCGACCGGCAGTCGACGTACCTGATCCGGACCGATCAGCCGATCCTCGACCCGGCCTGGTCGGTCACCCAACTCACGCTCGAAGACCTGGTGCTGGCCTACATGGGCCGCGAGACCCAGCCGGAGCGTCCCGTTCTGGAGGTGCAGCGATGACCTGGCTGACCTGGCGGCAGTTCCGCGTGCAGTTCCTGGTGGTCGCGGCGGTGATCGCCGCGGTCGCCGTCACCCTCGCGGTCACCGGCCCGAGCCTCGCCGACGACTATCAACGGCTCGCCGGCGCGTTCATCTCGAACCTCGGGTTCGAGCGCTTCAACCCGCTGATGTACCAGCTGGGCCAGGTCCTTCTGTACGCCGTTCCGCCCGTGATCGGAGCGTTTTGGGGTGCGCCCCTGATCTCGCGTGAGCTGGAGACCGGGACCCATCGGCTGGTCTGGAGCCAGAGCATCGGCCGTCGCCGCTGGCTCGCGACGAAGATCGCAATCACCGGTGGCGCCGCGATCCTGGTGACCGGGCTGCTGAGCCTCGCCGTCACCTGGTGGTCCAGCCCGATCGACCGCGCGATCAACGCCGGCCAGGACTCGAACGTCTTCCTGCCGCGGATGTTCCCGCCGGTCTTCTCCGCACGCGGTCTGGTCCCGGTCGGGTACGCCGCGTTCGCGTTCGCCCTCGGGGTCGCGATCGGTCTCGTCGTCCGCCGGACTCTCGTCGCTCTCGCGGTCACGCTGGCGGTCGTGATCCTCGTCCAGATCGTCACGCCGTCGCTGATCCGGCCGCACCTGCTGGCACCGACGGAGCAGTACATCGTGGCGACGTCGGAGAATGTCCGCGGCTTCATGCTGTCCGGCCCCGAGAAGGATCCACAGATCAAGCAACTGGAGGTCGCGAGCGGATCCGTCGGCGCCTGGAAGCTGTCGGACCAGACCGTCGACAAGAACGGCACGGTCCAGAACACCCTGCCCTCGTGGACCATCAAGTGCGCTCCGGCCCCGCCGGGTGGGGAGGTCGGGGCGCCGACCTCGGCGGCCGACCGGGATGCATGCTTCCAGCGGCTCGCCGACGAGGGATACAAGCAGCACGTGCGCTACTTCGAGGCGAACACCTTCTGGGCGCTGCAATGGCGCGAGTTCGGGCTGTTCCTGCTGCTGGCGTTGGCCTTGACCGGCTTCAGCTTCTGGCGGATCCGGCGCGACCTGTCCTGATCAGCCTGTTGTGATCAGACAGCTTTGAGTACCTCGAGCAGGCGAGCGACCTCGGCAGCGACCGCGTCCCTCGCCGGCCCGAGGTACTTGCGCGTGTCGACCAGGTCGGGCTGGTCGCTCAGCACCTGGCGAACCCGGGCCGTGAAGACGTTGTTGAGGTGGGTGGCGATGTTGACCTTCGTCATCCCCGCCTCGACGGCATGAGTGAGGTCGGGGTCGGCAACGCCCGAAGAACCGTGCAATACCAGGGGTACGGCGACCGCGGCGTGGAGCTCGGTGATCAGGTCGAAGTCGAGGGTCGCCGTACGCTCGGTCATCGCGTGCGAGGAGCCGACGGCGACGGCGAGTGCATCGACACCGGTGGCCTCAGCGAACGCGACGGCCTCGTCAGGGCGGGTGCGGGCGCCGGGCGCATGAACGCCGTCCTTGCCGCCGACCTCACCGATCTCGGCCTCGACGAAGACACCGTGGTCATGACAGAACGACGTCACCTCGGTGGTGGCTGCGACGTTGTCGGCGTACTCGAGCTTCGACGCGTCGTACATCACCGAGGTGAAGCCGAGCGAGACCGCTTCGGTGACCAGGTCGCGGTCCATCGCGTGGTCGAGATGCACGACGACCGGTACCGATGCGGCGGCCGCGGCGGCGAGGGTCGCGACGCCGATGGGCTTGAGGGCGCCGTGGTACTTCACCGCGTTCTCACTGATCTGCAGGATGACCGGCGCACCGACCTGCTCGGCACCGGCGATCAGCGCGGTCGCGTGTTCCAGCTGGATCACGTTGAACGCACCAACGCCACGACCGGCCTTGGCCGCAGCCAGCACAACCTCGGCCCCGGAAACCAGTGGCATGTGAAGTCCTCCTTAGGGAAATGCTGGGGAGTGGTGCTAGTGAACGGATACCTGAGGTTGCCAGCGGCGGTACGCGGCGAGATCGATGTCTCCGGCAACAGGCGTCAACACCGCCGCGGCGGATGCCGCGACCGCAGACTTGAGTACGACAGGCCAGTCGGGCTCCGGCGATTCCGCCACCGCTGCCGCGACCACTGCCGTGCAGGCGTCGCCCGCACCGGTCGGATTGCCACTCACCGTCTCCACCGGCAACGCCCGCCACACGCCCTTGTTGCTCGCGGCAACCATCCCACGCGATCCATCGGTGATCACCGCCGCGGTCGCACCGAGCTCGACCAGCGCCCGCGCGCCGTCCTCGACGGTCGTGTCGCCGAGCGCGTCCCGCAACTCGGCCGCGTTCGAACGAACCACGGCGCCGGTGCGAGCGGCCGCGGTGAGCGCCTCCCCACCCGCGTCGATCACGGTCAGTACGTCGTGATGCCGAGCCCGGACCGCGATATCGGCGTACGCGTCGGCCGGTAATCCTGGCGGGATGCTCCCCGAGCACGCCAGCACGCCCAACCGACCCCACGGCATCCGGTCGCCGAACGCGCGCCACTCGTCCGCGCTCACGCTCGGCCCGGCCTCGTTGAAGATCGTCGCGTCCCCGTCGACACCGTTGACGATGGCAACAGTACGACGGGTCTCACCGGCGATCGGGGTGAGCAAAGCGGTAAGTCCGGCGTCGAACAGCTCCTCCGCGACCAGTTCACCGGTGACCCCACCGACGAACCCGAGCACGAGGACCTGATGCCCGAGTGTCGCCGCCACCCGCGCGACGTTCACACCCTTGCCACCGGCCCGGCGACGGATCTGGCCGACGCGATGACTGCCGCCGACGACCAGTTCGTCGACGGTGTAGGTCACGTCCAACGCGAGGTTGAGCGTGACGGTACCGATCAGTCCAGCCACGAACCGGCCCGCATCACCCGCTGCAGGACGTACTCGTCGTCCAGCAGCACCAGGTCGGCCCGCTTACCGGTCTCGATCGAGCCCACGTCGTACCAGCCGAATCTCTCGGCCGGCGTGGTCGACGCCATCCGGGACGCGTCCACCAGCGAGGTCCCGGCCTTGACTGCGTTGCGGTAGGCAACGTCCATCGTCAAGGTGCTGCCGGCAATCGAATGCGTGCCGTGGGCAAGCGTTACCAGGCCGTCGTTCACGTCCACCTCGAGGTTGCCGAGTTTGTAGTTGCCATCCGGCATCCCGGCCGCCGCCATCGCGTCCGTGATCAGCGCGATCCGGTCCACCCCGGCGGCCGCGAGCGCGACCCGGACGACCTGGGGATCCAGGTGCATGCCGTCGTTGATGACCTCGAGCAGCAACCGTTGGTCGTTCAGCGCCGCACCGACCGGCCCCGGGTCGCGGTGGTGGAACGGCCGCATGCCGTTGAACAAGTGCGTCGCCACGGTCGCGCCGGCATCGGCGCCGGCGATCATCTGCTCGTACGTCGCATCCGTGTGACCAAGCGCCGCGACGGCACCCGCGTCGACCACCTGCCGAATCGCTTCCAGCCCGTGCTCGAGCTCCGGCGCGATGGTCACCATCTTGACCGAGTCGCTGAGCACCTTCGCCACGTCGTCCGCGACGGGGTCCCGCAGCAACGCCGGGTCGTGCGCACCACACCGCGCCTTGGAGAGGAACGGACCTTCGAGATGAACCCCGGCGATCACACCGTCCGCGATCAGCTCGGACAGGCAAGCGGTCTGCGAGACCAGGTCGTCCAGCGGCGACGACACCAGGCTGGCGAGGGTGGTCGTCGTACCGTGCTTGGCGTGGAAGGCCGCGACCTTGCGCGCTTCCTCCGGGTCAGTGGTCGAGTAGCTCGAACCGCCACCACCATGGGTGTGGATGTCGACGAACCCCGGTACGACGGTCACGTCGCCGAGATCCTGCGGCCGCTGGCCGTCCGCGGGCATCCCCTCCGAGCGGCGGCCGAACGCACGGATGTCCTCGTCGACGACCTGGATCCAGGCGTTCTCGAGGACGTCGTCCGAGGTCACGACCCGGCCCACGCGGTACGTCGTCATGCGTCGCCTTCCTCGCTGAGCAAGCGGGTCTGGTCCGCGGTGACTCGGTCCCAGGCCATCTGCGCGGCGCCGAGCATGCCTGCCTCTTCACCCAGCACCGCGGCCACGAGCTCCGGCTCGCGCTGGAACGTCAGCCGCGCGTGGATCCCCTCGCGCAGTGGCTGCAGCAACTTCTCGCCCGCGCCGATGAGTCCGCCGCCGATCGCGATCCGGGTCGGCGCCACCAACGTCGTGTAGAGGACGAGGGCGTCGATCAGGACCCTGAGCGCGTCCTCCCAGACCTGGGCAGCGTCCGGATCGCCGGCCTCGAGCAGCTCCAGCACCTCGCGTGCGCCGTCAACGGTCCGGCCGGTGCGGGCGCCGTACCGGCGAGCCAGCGCGGCCGCGGAGGCGACCGTCTCGAGGCAGCCCCACTGGCCGCACGCGCACAGCTCGGCCGCCTCGCCGTGGATGAACTTCGAGTGGCCGAGCTCGCCGGCGTACCCGTCACCGCTGACCAGCGAGCCGTCGATGATCATCGCGGCGGCGATGCCGGTGCCGAGCGGCAGGAACATCGAGTTCGTCGTGCCGACCAGGGCGCCCTGGCGAAGCTCGGCGTAGCCGCCGGCCCGGACGTCATGGGCCAGCACGATCGGTACGCCGTTCCCGACCGCGGCAGTGATCTCGGCCAGAACCGGCGTAGCGACCCAGACCAGGTTCTCCGCGCTGACCGTGCCGGTCGCGGCGTCGATGACGCCGGGGACGACGACGCCGATGGCCCGGACCTTGTGACCGTCGGCGGTCGCCTTCTGGCTGAGCTCGACGACCGTCTCCACCAGTGCGTCGAGAACGGCGCGGCCCCCGCCACCGGTCTCCGACAGAGCATTGGGGGTGGGCCTGGTCTCGCGGTGCAGCACGGCACCGTCGGCGGCGACCAGGCCGCACTTCATCCGGGTTCCACCGAGATCGACGGCAACGACGACTTCACAGGGCTCCACGGAGCGCCATTATGCAGCGTTGCCCCGTGGTCTGAACATCCATGAGCAATCTTCGGACACTGTCGACCGGACCACACGGTCGTTTGGTCTGGTCGCCGCTGCGCCTACCCGGGGTTCGGGTGCGTCCGGGGAGCCGTGGGCAGGAACCACGGGTTCTCGGACGCCACCGCTCGGGTCAGGGTCTGCGCGGGTCCGGGCGCAGGCCCCGGTCGAAGGCCGCCACCAGGAACGCGATCAGGTTCTCGGCGAGTACGCCGGGATCCTCGGGCGTCACCTCGATCGCTGCCACGCCAGGCGCGCGGGGCAGAGACTGCTGGAGGGCCTGGGACTGGTGCAGGGCCAGCAGGCCCAGCATGTTCACGTACCCGAACGCGACGGCCTCGGGCGCCGCGTGCGGCAGCGCGGCTTGCAACGCGCTCAGGTACCGCTTCTCGATCGGATCGGACTCGGCCGCGTACAGCTCCCGGATCCGCTGGCTCGGATCGAAAGCGATACGACCGATGAAACGCAGCCCCACGGCACCACGCTCGCCGCGGCGCACCAACTCGAGCCCGGGCTCGATGAACGCCCGGATCACCTGCTCCGGCGTCGGCGTGCCCTGGGCCTCCAACTGGTCCAGCCGGCGCCGCCGCTCGGTGTTGACCGGCGCCATCGCCCGCGCGACCGCGGCCCGCAGCAACGCTTCCTTCGAACCGAAGTGGTAGTTGACCGCCGCGATGTTCGCGGCCGCCGCGACCGTGATGGCGCGCAGCGAGGTTCCTTCGTAACCCCCTTCACCGAACCGTTGCTCGGCGACGTTGAGCAATCTCTCCCGGGTCGATTCGACCGGTGTTTCCACAGAGTTCTCCTTCCCCCCGGCTACTGCTCGCTCAGGCACCCCACCTGCTCACGCGCCGTAGCCTGCAGTCAGCATAGTTCAAACGGTCGTTTGAACTGGAGGGCTCGGACCAGTAATCTCCGAGAATTCCTCAGATTTCTCTGAAACTGCTTCTTTCCCGCGGTAGACAGCGCTCACACCTAGCTGTTTCGGGGTATTTCCGACACCGCCGCGACCGTCGCTCCACAGTGGAGACGCTGTTCAGATCGCTTGTTTGCTTACCGTGCGTACGCGAACACAGAACGTAAGGATTGCCGTCCGCCCGAGCCCAGCTAACGCACGCGGGCTGCGTGGGCTCGGACTTTGGCTCGGTTGCCGCAGGTTGCCATTGAGCACCAGCGCCTGCGGCCGCGAGCGTCCAGGAACAGCCAGCCGCACGACTCCCCCGGGCATCTCCGGACGTGTGCTCGGGACGGTCCTGTCAGCAGGTCGCCTGCGAGTAGCGCGAGGTTGTGGAGCGGTAGGGCGAGATCCTCCGGTAGCTCCCAGGACGCGCCCTCGCCGGCCGGCACGAGTCGACGTCGTGCTGAGGCCTTTTGGATCACCCGGGCGACCGACTCGAACGTCCCGTCGGTCGCCTGGCCGGTGAGAACGTCGTACAGGTCGACTCTGAAGTCCAGCGCGGCATGGAGGCGCGGACCGACCTCGGCCGGGGTACTGCCGGCCTGCTCGATCAGCCGGAACACGGTGGCCGGCGACAGGAGTCCGACGTACGAGTTCCAGATCAGGAAGGCCTCGTACGACGTCAGCCACTCGGTCCGCGCCGGACCACCCGTGGTCCAGTCGGATCGAGTGTTGACGAAGTCGAGCACCGGGTCAGCGCCGACCGGCTTGGGCAGGACAACGCCCTGCACAAGCTCGAGGTGCGACGGGAGACCGGTCATGAGGTCAGCGTGGCGCTGGGGTGGTGGGGGTGGCCGGGACGGGGACCGGGACGCTGACGTTGCTGCCCTGCGGGATGACCATGAACTGGATCTTGCCCGATTCGATCGCGGTCTTCAGCAGGTAGCCGTTCGCCCCGAGCAGCTTGACCTGCTGAGCGACGGACTGCAGCTGGACGGCGACCTGCTGGTTCGTCTGCTCCTGCGTGGCCTTGGAGAGCTCGGCGCGCTGCTTGGCCTCCAGGCCGTCGATGATGCCCTTGTCCAGCGGCGTCGGCTTCTGGATCGTGAACGACAGCTCGCCGCACGCGTTGGAGCCGTTGTACGACGGTCCGCAGAAGTAGTCACCACCGACGGCGGCCGGCAGTAACCGGGTGAACTCCGTCGACGCCGCGGTCTGGAACTCGGACTTCTTCTTCTCGTTGTTGTAGAGCTCGGCCCAGTTGTAGTTGGTCGCGACTGCTGCCAGCGCCCGGTCGATCTGCGGCCGGAAGTAGCTCTGGAGCATGTCGTTCCAGCCATGCTCGGTGTAGGCCTCGGTCTTCAGGCCGATCCGCTCGTGGAAGGACTTGAGCACGTCCTTGTCGCGGTTCAGCGTGAAGTAGACCTGGACCCGGACGCCGAGCCGGACGTTGTCCTTGCTGACCACGGTGACCTCGTCACCGGCGTCGGTGTCCGCGCCGTCGCCGCCGATGATGTACGAGCGCTGGTCGATCGGGTAGTCGTAGACCGTGTCGCCGGGACCGATCAGCTTGTTGGTGGAACCGGGCGGGACGATCGACTTGAATTTCTTGTCCTCGATCACGCCGCCGCCGTAGTGCAGGCCGATCCGGTTCGCGTCGGTGCTCGCGAAGTTGAAAATGTTGAACAAGATGATGAGGAGGATCACGGCAGCGATCAGGCCGCCGACGACCTTCACCTTCGTGCTGCCCTTGGGCTTGATCGCGGCGGTGGCGTTCCCCAGCTTGGCCATCAGTTGTCGAGCTCCTTGCGTGCTAGTTAGATTCCTTCCCCGCCCCACCGCCCCGGTCGCAGACGCCGAATATCGGCGAGGGTCAGGTCGGCGGTGACCGCGACGTCACGCGGCACCGACGGATGCGAGCTGAGCGTACGCAAGCCCTGCTCGGCAGCCGCGACCGCCCGCTCGAGCGACCTGACCTCGTTCATCAACGCACGATGCTCGGCGTTGACCTCGGCCAGAGCCTGCTCCGCCTGGGCGGCCCGGCGGTACGACGCCCACGCGAACCAGCCGGTTCCGACCAGCAGGACGATGACGGGCAGGCCGAGTCTGATCATGTCCCCAGTCTCATTCATCCCAGGGCGAAAAACAGTTGAACGCAGCGGGCCGCCGACGTAGGTTTTCGGTACACGCGAAGGGAGGTGGTCCTAAGAATGAATTCTTATCGGACTCGTGAGGTGGCGGCGGGCTGACCGCCAACCACTAGCTTTTGGGCAAGTGGTCGGCCAATCCAACGCCGCCACCGGACCTGTGGGCAGTCAGGTAGTCCGCCTGACCCTGAATCGCTCGGCCACCCGGTCGGGGGTTCCGGAAGCGCCCACAGGTTTCTTTTGTTCAGCGCCAGGTTCTATTCAGGCGCGGGGCAGTCCAGTCCGAGCGCCAGGCCGATCTCGTAGAGCTGAGCCTCGAAGTAGCTCGCCGCGTCCGGCAAGACCCAGTGCAGCTGGCCGAAGACCTCCATGCAGATCAGGCCGTAGAGCCTGGTCCAGTAGGTGAGCGACAGGTAGATCGCTCCCGGTGGCATGCCCCCGAAGTGTTCCGACTCCTGCGTCAGCTGGCTGACCAGCTCGGTGCCCAGCTGCTCGTCCGGCGGGTACGGGAACGGCTGCCAGTGCCAGATCTGCGCCACCAGCTCCTTGAACAGGCTCCCGAAGCGCATCGCCGCCTGATGCCCGACCGTCTCCTCGTGATCGTCCACGTCCGGGCTCTGGACGGCGGTCCCGAACAGCAGCGCGAACTCGGCCGGGTGGGCCAGACCCCAGTCCCGGAAGCCGTTCGCCAGCAGGTAGAGCCGAGCACCCAGGTCAACCGCCTCGTCGGTGTTCTGCAGGTCCATCAGCGCCGTCGTCAACTCGTCGTACAGGTCTGCGATCAGCGCACCGACGAGCGCCTCGTGGCTCGGGAAGTACCGGTACAGCGCCGGCGGCGTGAGGCCGAGCTCGCGCGCGACCGCGCGCAGCCCGATCGCGGCCGTGCCGCCGGTGACCAGCAGCCGGCGCGCGGCGGCCTTGATCTCGGCGAGCGTCGCCGCCCGGCGTTGCTCGCGTCCGGACTCAGCCAAACCCACTCCTTGACATGACCTCAGGGCGGACGTTTACAGTGTTAACAGTTAACACTGTTCACTCGCTGTCCGCTGCTTCAATCTAACGCCCTGGGAGAGTTTCGTGTTCGAGACGCTCGGCCACTTCACGTATCGGCGCCGCCGGCTGGTGCTCGCGCTGACCGGTGTCTTCGTCGTCCTCGGCCTGGCCTGGGGTACGGGCGTGTTCGGCTCGCTGGCCAACGGCGGCTTCGACGCGCCGGACACCGAGGCGGCCCACGCGGTCGCGACGATCGAGCAGAACATCGGCCGCACCGGCACCGACGTGGTGGTGCTCTACCGCTCGGACCGAACCATCGCGGATCCCGCCTTCCGGCAGTCCGTCGAGAAGCATCTGGCCGACCTGCCGTCCACCGCGGTGACGAGCACAGCGACGTACTGGAGTACGAAGTCGCCGGCGTTCGTCTCCACGGACCAGCACAGCACGTACGCCGTCCTGACGCTGGCCGGCTCGACTCAGGACGAGCGGCTGGACACCTTCCACACGATCGCCGATCAGGTCCGCACCCCACCGCCGGGGCTGGACGCTAAGGTCGGCGGCGAGGTCGCGGTCTTCGACGAGGTGAACACCCAGACCGAGCACGACATCGTGACGGCGGAGTCGATCTCGACGCCGATCGTGCTGGTCCTGCTGGTGGTGGTCTTCGGTGGTCTGGTGGCGGCCGCCCTGCCGCTGTTCGTGGGTGCGCTCGCGATCCTCGGCGCGTTCGTCCTGTTGCGTGGGCTGTCAACGATCACCGACGTGTCGATCTTCTCGATCAACATCGTCACGATGATCGGCCTCGGACTGGCGATCGACTATGCACTGTTCATGGTCACCCGGTTCCGCGAAGAACTTGCCCGCGGCAACGATGTCGAGGCGGCGCTGACCGCGACGATGGCGACGGCCGGGCGGACGGTCGCGTTCTCCGGTGTCACGGTCGGGGTGGCGATCAGCAGCCTCGCGCTGTTCCCGGTGATGTTCCTGAAGTCGATGGCGTATGGCGGGGTCGCCGCGGTCGCTGTGGCGATGATCGCGGCCCTGACCGCGCTACCGGCGTTGCTCGGCGTCCTCGGGCATCGGGTGAACAGTCTGCGGATCCTCAAGCCCCGCAAGGCCGGCAGCGAGCACGGCGCTTGGTATCGACTGGCCCACAGCGTGATGCGGCGTCCAGTGCGGTACGTCGTCGTACTGGTGCCGTTGCTGTTGGTGCTGGGGATTCCGTTTCTCGGCGCGCAGCTCGGTGGGGTCGATCACCGGTCGTTGCCGGCCGGCGCGACGTCGCGGGTGGTGACCGAGACGCTGCAGCGGGACTTCCCCGGCGCCGGTGGATCGGACATCTACGCGGCAGTCTCCTTCGAGTCTGGTGATCCGGACGCGGTCCTGTCGCCGTACGTGGCTCGGCTGCGGCAGCTCCCGGACGTCGAGGACGTGCGGGTCGGCGGCTACAAGAACGGGGTCGCTGAGGTCGTAGTGCACACGCACTTCACGTCGCAGGAACTTGCCGCGCGTGACGTCGTACGGGCCGTGCGGGCTGTCCCTGCACCCAGTGGGACGGAGGTCCAGGTCGGCGGCGAGACGGCGGGGACAATTGACCTGCTGCAGGTGTTGAAGGTGCGGGCGCCGTACATGGCCGGGTTCATCGTGGTGGTCACGTTTGTGCTGCTGTTCCTGGCCTTTGGGTCCTTCGTGTTGCCGGCGAAGGCGTTGGTGATGAACGTGTTGTCGCTGTCGGCGGCGTTCGGGGCGATGGTGTGGATCTTCCAGGACGGGCATCTGTCCGGGCTGCTGGACTTCACGCCGGCAGGGTTCCTCGACGCGACCAATCCGGTGCTGTTGTTCGCCGTACTGTTCGGGTTGTCGATGGACTACGAGGTGTTCCTGCTCAGCCGGATCCGGGAGGAGTACGACCGGACCGGCGACAACACGCAGTCGGTCGCGCTCGGGCTGCAGCGGACCGGCGGGATCATCACCAGCGCCGCGTTGCTGCTGGTGATCGTCGTCGCGGCGTTCTCCACCTCGGGCATCGTGTTCGTGAAGATGATCGGGGTCGGATTGGTGATCGCGATCGCGCTGGACGCGACGATCGTGCGGGCGCTGCTGGTGCCGGCGACGATGCGCTTGCTCGGACGGGCGAACTGGTGGGCGCCGGCACCGCTGGTGCGGTGGTGGTCGCGGCACGGGCTGCGAGAGTCGGGTGACTCTCAGGGCTGGAGCCGGAGCACCTTCCAGACAGATGAGCTGGCCCGCCGATAGACCAAGCGGTCGTGCAGGCGACCGGTGCGGCCCTGCCAGAACTCGAACACCTGTGGCTCGATCAGATAGCCGCCCCAGAAGTACGGGGTGGCTATCTCAGTGCCCTCCGGCCATTGACGCTCGTACGACGCGTACTGCAGGTCGAGCTCCTCGCGGGACTCGACCGGCTGGCTCTGCTGTGAGGCCCATGCGCCGAGCTGCGACCCGCGCGGGCGGCCGGCGAAGTACTCGTCGACCTCTTCGGTCGGGAGCTTGGTGGCCGTGCCTTCGATGCGCACCTGGCGTTCCATCGCGTGCCACGGGAACACCAGCGCGCAGTTCGGGTTCGCCGCGAGGTCCTCGGCCTTGCGGGACTCCTGATTGGTGTAGAAGACGAAGCCGCGCTGGTCCAACCGCTTCAGCAGGACAGTGCGCGCGGACGGGCGTCTGTCGGCGCCGACCGTCGCCAGCACCATCGCATTAGGCTCCGGCAGACCGGCCTCGGTGGCCTGGTTCAACCAGGTCTGGAACTGAGCGATCGGGTTGGGGTCCAGCTGACTCTCGAGCAACTCACCTAGGCCGTACGTGCGCCGCATCTCCGCAAGGTCCACCCCTCGAGCCTACTGAGGTGGTCGCTGGCCCGGGTACGGCGGTTGCTGACCTGGTTGTTGCTGGCCCGGCGGTTGCTGCCCTGGTTGTTGCTGGCCCGGGTACGGCGGTTGCTGGGCCGGGTGCTGTTGTGGCTGGCCAGGGTGCGGTGGTTGTTGCTGCTGGCCCGGATAGCCCCACTGCTGGGGCTGGTGCGCCGGGAACATCGGCGGCTGGCCTTGGAAGCCCTGCAACTGGCCCTGGCCTGACGGGCTCGAAAGCTTGGCGTCCGCGATCCAGCGCCCGATGCCGGCGACCAGGAAGATCACTCCCATGAACAGCACCGATCCGTCCAGCAGCAGGTACGGCAAGTACCTGTCGCCGAACAGCTCGAACACCTTGGACACATCGACCGCCCGGGGCAACGGCAGGAGCTGAACGGCGAGGCCGGACAGGCTCATCAGCAGACCGGTGCCGACCATCACTCCGCCGCCGATCTTGCGGGGAGCCATCAGGAGACCGTTGACGAGGGCGATGACCAGGAGCAGCACGAGCCACTGCAGACCATGGCCGAGAGCGGTGTCGAACGTCACCTGGCGGGCGATCGCCAACCGGTTGGCGGCGTACGACGCGAGGGCGATATCGAGGTAACCGAGCACGAGCCCGAGCACAAGGCCCAGGCCGGGGTTGGGCTTGGCGGGCATGGTGCCGAGAGTAGACCTCTTCGGAGTTCACCGGAACGTGCCGACATGGTCACACATCTGTCCGGGGTGCGCCGGACAGAACTATGCTGCCTGGCATGTCAGATCCGAAGACCGAGGTGCAGCACGGACTGGAAGGCGTGATCGCGTTCGACACGCAGATCGCCGAGCCGGACAAGGAAGGTTCGGCGCTGCGCTATCGCGGCGTGGACATCGAGGATCTCGTCGGCCGGGTGCCGTTCGAGAATGTCTGGGGTCTGCTGGTCGACGGTGCGTTCACACCGGGCCTGCCGCCGGCCGAGCCGTTCCCGCTGCCGGTCCACACCGGTGACGTGCGCGTCGACGTTCAGTCCGCGCTCGCGATGCTCGCACCGGCCTGGGGTCTGCGACCTCTCTACGACATCGATGACACCCAGGCGCGCGAGGACTTGTCCCGGGCCGCGGTGATGGCGTTGTCGTACGTCGCGCAGGCGGCGCGCGGCATCGGGCATCCGATGGTGCCGCAACGCGAGGTGGACAAGGCGACCACGATCACCGAGCGGTTCATGATCCGGTGGCGCGGCGAGCCCGATCCCAAGCACGTGCAGGCGGTCGACGCGTACTGGACGTCGGCTGCGGAGCACGGCATGAACGCATCGACCTTCACAGCGCGAGTGATCGCGTCGACCGGCGCCGATGTGGCCGCTGCACTCTCCGGTGCGGTCGGTGCGATGTCCGGACCGTTGCACGGTGGCGCACCGGCGCGGGTGTTGACGATGCTCGAGGGCGTCGAGCGGTCCGGTGATGCGCGCTCGTACGTGAAGGGCCTACTGGATGCGGGCGAGCGGTTGATGGGGTTCGGGCACCGCGTGTATCGCGCGGAGGACCCGCGGGCTCGCGTGCTTCGTCGTACGGCTCGAGAGTTGGACGCGCCACGGTACGAGGTCGCTGAGGCGCTGGAGCAGGCCGCGTTGGCCGAGCTCCGGGAGCGGCGGCCGGATCGCGTGCTGGAGACCAATGTGGAGTTCTGGGCGGCGATCGTCCTCGACTTCGCGGAGGTGCCGCCGCCGATGTTCACGTCGATGTTCACCTGTGCCCGGACGGCCGGGTGGAGTGCGCACGTGCTGGAGCAGAAGCGGACTGGACGGTTGATTCGCCCGTCCGCCATCTACTCCGGTCCCGGCACGCGGCCGGCTACCTCGATCGAGGGCTGGGATCCCAAGTGGGCTTAGGTTCTTAGCTGCACGGGTCGGGGCGGACGATCGGCGCCAGGGTGCCGTTGACCGCTCCGCCGCTGTCGGCCAGGTTGAAGAACTGCCGTTGCACGGCTTCTTCGGTGGTGTCGTAGGTCCAGAACAGCCAGCCGGTCATGCCCTTCGCACAGGTCGCGCGCTGTACGTCGCGCATCCCGTAGGCGGCCTTGATGACGTCGTTGTCGTAGTCCGGCTTGTAGGCGCCGTACTCGCCGACGACGACCGGGCCTTTGATCAGGTCCCACTCGATGCTGTTCAGCTGCTGCTGCAGACCCGCGGGGGTCGTGTAGAGGTGCAGATCGACGTACGGAAGCTTCGCCCAGGTGGTAAGGCTCGCCAGGCGGACCGGGTACCTGTAGTCCACCTGCGGATTGCAGTCGGTCGAACAATGCGTCGGCAGCCCTTGCGGACCGGGCTTACCGACCGCTGCGTACGTGAACGCGCCCATGGTGGTCAGCGCCTGCGGGTCGGCCTCCTTGACCGCATTGGCCATCGTGATCGCGTAGTGCACGAAGTTCGCGTCCTGCGCCTGCTGCCGCTGGGCCGGGTCGCCCATGTCGTACGACAGTCCGTCGGCGGTCGCGACCTGGCCCGAGGTGAGGCTGAACGGCGGCTGGCTGCCCTCGACGAACGCCTCGTTGTCGGATGCGTACGCGAGCACGCCGGACATGCCCGCGTCACCGACCTCCTCGCGCAGGCCGTTGACGAAGTTCGTCATGTACTCGGCCTTCACCTTCACCAGGCCGGGGTGCAGGTAGTACAGGTTCTGGCCGTAGATCTTGGTCGGGTCGATCGGGCCCATCTGGTTGCGGTAGTAGTCGTTCTGCGGGAACGCATCCATCGAGAACTGCACGTAGACGTGGTGTTGCGTGGCCCGTCGTACGAAGTCGCCGACGTTGTCCAGGTACGGCTGGTAGTACTTGCTGTTGTCACCGGCGCCACGGCCGATGCCGTGCAGATGACCGTGCTCGGCCTGATACCCGTCGCCGGCGTCGATGAACACCCGGACGGTGTTGTACTGATCGTGCTGGAGCTGCGCCAGCATCGCGTCGGCCCGGGTGGCGTCGTACAGCCCGGGCTCGAACGTGGAGTGATAGGTCCGGTCCTGGCCGTCCAGCTGGAACGTGCTCAGCCGGATGTAGTTCACTCCGCGCGGGATGAAGCGCTCCTTGGTGTCCGCCCGGCGCAGGTATCCGCGCTGCCCGTCCGCTGGGGTGTAGGACTCGATCCGGGGCAGCACTATGCGCGGCTGCGCGATCTGCGCGGCGTCAGCGTGACGCAGCGGTCCGCCGGTCAGGCTGAGTGTGGTGAGGGCAACGGAGGCCGTCAGCGCGGCTGCGATCAGGTAGTGGGGCTTACGCACGTTCAGGACGGTAGTAGGGGCCGGGTTCAACGATCCTGACTCGGCGTCCGGCCGGTGCGTTGTTTGTACTGCCGGCTGAAGTACGGGACGTCGGTGTAGCCGAGGGCGGCGGCGGTCTGCGTGACCGTCATACCGCTCTCGGTCAGTAGCTGGTGAGCGCGGTCGATGCGGCACTGGATGAGGTACTGCGCCGGCGACATGCCGAGTTGTGCGACGAACCGGCGAGTGAACTGCGCCCTGGACAGCGCAGCTCGCGTCGCCATCTCCGCAACGGTCCACGCGTGACTGGGGTCCTGCCGAATCTGCCGGCCGACCTCGTCGACCGCGGCGTCGCTGACACTGCGGCCTGGGTTGTGTACGGCGTCCCACACCACGGTGAGTAGTTGTTCCAGGCAAAGTTCCGCTTGGCGCCGGCCGAGCGGGTCCTGACGCCGGTACGCCGCATCACACGTGCGCGCGAGGACACCGAGCAGTTCACGGTCCATCACTTCGCCCGACCGCGGTGACGGCGCCACTCCTCTTGGTGCGACGGTGAAGTGCATGCCGAACACCAGCAGGCGTCGGCGGGGATCGTGTGTCGCGCGCGGGGCGTCGCCTGGTGCGAAGACCGCGCAGACGCCTGGGTGTAGTTCGTACCGCTCGCCTTTGAGTTCGAGTTGGCCACGTCCGTCGAGGACACACCACAGGAGGTGGTCGGTGAGCGGACGGGATGTCCAGGACCAGCTCGGCTCACAACGCCAGAACGTCGGTGGTGTCAGCAGGGTGAGTGCCAGCGGGTCGTGGACTGCGGTGAGCTGCGCTGGCTGTTGAGGTGCTGGGTGCGACAAAAGTTCAACTCCTCGCGTGGATCGTCCGTGGCCCGTCGTACGCGCTGACGGGAGAATTGGTGGTCACAAGCAGAGTAGTTCGGGAGACGCGGGAGTGTGGATGAGCGTTTCGTACAAGCTCGACCAGTCGGCGGGCACGGCGTACAAAGAAGAGTTCGACGAGACCGGGTACACGCTGGTGCGGGGGCTGTTCGGCGCCGACGAGGCCGAACGGCTGCGCGATCACTACATGGAGCTCCGGCATCGCGGCGCGTACCAGAACGATTTCGCCGGCCACAACGGGACCGACCGCGACCCGCTCCGCCGGTATCCGCGGATGGCGCAGATGCACCGATGGGACGAGACGTCGCTGCAGTGGATGATCGACGCGCGCATCGACGAGGTGATCCGTGCCCTGCTCGGCAGGTCGCCGTACGCAGTGCAGACGATGATCTACTTCAAGCCGCCGGGCTCACGGGGTCAGGCGCTGCACCAGGACAACTTCTACCTGAAGGCCGAGCCGGGGACGTGCATCGCGGCGTGGATGGCGCTGGACCATGTAGACGAGGCGAACGGCTGTCTGGAGGTTGTGCCGGGTAGCCACCGCTGGCCGCTCCTGTGCACCGAGAAGGCCGACACGACGGTGAGCTTCACCGACGTGACTGTCCCGGTGCCTGAGCCGCAGGCCGCCGTACCGGTCGAGATGGAGCCGGGCGACATGCTGTTCTTCCACGGCGCGCTCGTGCACGGCAGCAACCCCAACGTCACCGAGGACCGGTTCCGGCGGGCGCTCATCGGCCACTACATCGAGGGTGAGGCCGAGAAGGTCGCGTCGTACTACCACCCGGCGCTGCGGATGGACGGCACCGAACTGACACTCGAGGTCGCCGAAGGCGGCGGAGCCTGCGGCGAGTGGACCGACACACCGGACGGACCGGTCGCCGTACTGACCGGCACGCAGACCATCACCCGCAAACACGAGTAGACGAGCCACCGCGAAACACGAGCCGCGGGGTCGCCCGGGGAGCAGTCGCATGCTCCTCGGGTGAGACCCTCGGCGGTCGTCGTGAGGCGGTGTGACAAGATGGGGTGCGCTGACAGCGTCGTCGGCTTTCTGAAACGCAGACGACGAAGGAGACGCTGGTGACCAGCGAGATTGTCATCCCCGCAGAGCTCAAGCCCGTGGACGGCCGCTTCGGTGCGGGACCGTCGAAGGTGCGGCCGGAGGCTGTCGCCGCACTGGCGACCGAGGGCGCGAAGATCCTCGGTACGTCGCACCGGCAGGCGCCGGTGAAGAACCTGGTGGCCCGGGTACAGCAGGGTGTGTCCGACCTGTTCCAGCTGCCGGACGGGTACCAGGTGGTGCTCGGCAACGGCGGGTCGACCGCGTTCTGGGACATCGCGACGTTCGCGCTGATCCGGGAGAAGAGCCAGCACCTGAGCTTCGGTGAGTTCTCCTCGAAGTTCGCCAAGGCCGCGCAGCTCGCGCCGCACCTGAGCGACCCGACCATCGTGAAGTCGGACCCGGGGACGCGGCCGGTGGCGGTCGCCGAGAGCGGCGTCGACCTGTACGCCTGGCCGCACAACGAGACCTCCACCGGCGTGATGGCGCCGGTCAAGCGGGTCGAGGGCGCCGACCCGGGTGCGCTGGTCGCGATCGACGCGACCTCGGGTGCGGCCGGTCTGCCGGTCGACATCAACGAGGCCGACGTCTACTACTTCGCGCCGCAGAAGTCCTTCGCCTCCGACGGCGGACTCTGGATCGCGGTCATGAGCCCGGCGGCGCTCGCGCGGGTCGAGGAGATCACCGCCTCCGGCCGCTGGATCCCGGCGTTCCTGGATCTGGCCACCGCGATCGACAACTCGAGCAAGAACCAGACCTACAACACCCCGTCGCTGTCCACGCTGTTCCTGATGGCGGAGCAGACCGACTGGATCAACAGCCAGGGCGGCCTCGAGTGGAGCGTCGCCCGCACCACCGACTCGAGCAACCGTCTCTACACCTGGGCCGAGAAGTCCGACTACGCAACGCCGTACGTCGAGGACCCGGACGCCCGGTCGCTCGTCATCGGCACCATCGACCTCGACGACGCCATCGACGCCACCGCGGTCGCGAAAACCCTACGAGCCAACGGAATCGTAGACACCGAGCCCTACCGCAAACTCGGCCGCAACCAACTCCGCGTAGCCATGTTCCCGGCCGTCGACCCCGACGACGTAGAAAAACTAACCCAGTCCATCGACTACGTAGTCGACAACCTCAAGTAACCCAGCCCCACCCCAACGGCCGCCGAGCACACCCCCGGCGGCCGTTGTCACGCCCACCCACCACCCCGGCAGGATGCGCTCGATCCCCCTCCGGCAGCAGTTTCGCGAGGGTCGTCACGCCAGGTGCTCCCGATCCGGGGACCGCGTGGTTCCGGTTCCTGATCGTCGCGAGCCCCGGGCTCCCGCCGGCGACGAGCCTCCAGCTCATGGGTTATCCGCCGAGATTGTCGGTTCTCCCCTGAAATCCCCGTGGGAGAACCGACAATCTCACGGGATATCCCTCGAATTTTCCAGCGTCCGGGGCGCCCAGCTCCCCGACCAGCATCCCGAACCACCAGCCTCACCGCGGTCCACCGCCGCAGGCCCACCCACACCACACCAGACCGCGGCCCACCAGTTCCACCGGTTCCACCGAGTCCACCGGTTCCACCGAGTCCGGCGGTTCCACCGAGTCCGGCGAGGCCGCCGAGTCCGCCGAGTCCGCCGAGTCCGCCGAGTCAAGCATCCCCGCACGCCACCACGCCGCACCGTCAACCCATCCGATCGACCCGGGTGATCAGCCCTGCGTGCGACCACTCGTCACCTCAGCCCGACCACGATCCACTACCCGTGATCACACGGCGCGCGACCACTCCGGTCAGCGGTTCCGGGATAGCTGCGGTCTTTCCTGGTCGGGGTGGTGTGGGTCAAGGGTCGAGATCGCGCAGCGACGCCGAAGGCGCCCTTGAGGCACGCCAGCTCGACTGGCACGATCACGCAGCCCGGAGACCGCGCCACCACAGTCCGCACGCGCAAACCACCCGAGCGGCGGATCCACCACCCGCGCCCGCCGAAGGCGGCAACAAGACCGCCGCCGCGCAGCGGTGACCGCCCGGAACCACGACACCACAGCGCCCCGCGCCGACCAGGTCGGATCGGGACAGCAGCTCGGGCGCCCGCCGAAGGTGGCAACAGGGGAGCCGCCGCGGAGCGGTGACCGATTGGAGTTGGGACTGTCCGCTGGGGGTGGGCGGGGTTAGGCGTGGTGGCGGCCGTGGGGGGTTGGGGGGGATTGGCCGGTCAGGCGGGCGTTTTCGGCCATGCGGTCGAGGCGTTCGCGGCGGCCTGGGGGGAAGGTGAGGATGGTGATGATCAGGGCGAACACGGCGGCGCCTACGAGGATCCAGGTGAGGTTGTGGCTCTTGCCGCTCGAGTCGCCTTCGCCTGCTTCAGCGCCGGCGGGAGGTTTGGCGGCTGCGGTGGTCTTGCCTGGAGGTGGCGGCGAGGCAGCAGTTGGTTTGGCGGGGATCTGGACCTGGTAGACCGCCGAGTTCGCACCTTCGTTGCCGGCGAGGACCGTGGTGTCCGTCGGACCGACGGCGACCGACTCGCCCTGACCGAACGGCACGGCGCCGCGCGCGACCACGGTCGGAGTGTCACCCCACGCCACGGTCGCGATGTCCGTGTACGTGCGGAGCACCACGCTCTGACCGTCCGGCAGGAACGTGCCGTCCGTGATGATCCCGGACGGAGCCGGGCCGAGCTTGCTCAGCTTGTTCGTCCCCTGGCGGGTCGGCGCCGGCGGGGCCGCGTAGATGGAACCCGCGCCCTTGAGGGACTTCGTCACGATGTACAGCTGGTGGGTATCGGGCACGACGAGCAGGGTCTCGGCGTCGTGCGCACCGTCCGGGTAGGTGAAGTCGAATCGGTGGTAGCTGACGGCGGGCTGATCCTGCAGCGACGCCGGCTCCGAGAGGGTGTAGATCTCGATCATGTCGCGGTTCGCCTTGTTGTCGCCGATGTCCGCGATGTAGATCGTTCCATCGCCGTCGACGCCGATCGCCTCGACGTCCTTCAGGTCGGCCTTGAACCCGAGCACGACCTTCACCTTGCCGGTGGTGTCGATGCCGTACAGCCGGGGTGCATTGCCCGAGTCGTTCACCGTCCAGTAGATCCCCGGGTGCTTCACACTCTTCGCCAGCCCCGACGACTCCTTGATCCGCTGATCCCGAATCGTGAACAGCTTCTTAGGCGCCGGCGTCGGATCCGCCACCGGAACCACCCCAGCACGCGCCACCCCAGCACCCGACACACCAGCGGTCGACACGGCAGCACCCGACACGCCAGCACGCGCCACACCAGCGCCCGGCACGGCAGCACGCGCCACACCAGCACCTGACACGGCGGCACTCGACACACCGGTGCTGGACAAATCAGCTGCCGACGCACCGGTCGACGAGCCGAGGGCAGGAAGCGCGGCAGCCGCCACGGCGAACAGTGTCGCGGCGCTCAGAGCCAAACCCGTCCGGAGTCCGCTCACGACACCGCCCCAGGCCCGCCCGCCGAGCGGCCGACCGCTCGGCCCGCCAGGCCATCGACGGGATTGTCACCCGGGCGGTCTGCGGGATCGCCAACTGGGCTGTCCGCAGGAGCATCCACCCGGCCGACCGGAGGAGCCTCAGCCGGCTCGCGCGCAGGACCGTCTGAAGGACGCTGCGCAAGCGCAGCCGCAGCCGCAGTCGCGTCCGCGGCCGCGAGACGCTGTGCGGGCTCGCCCGCCGGGCCGTGTGCCGGCTCCCCTGCAGGATCCTCCGGCTCGCGTGCAGGAGGGTTTGTGGACGGGAGGAGGAGTTGGGCGAGGCGGGGGGTGACGTGCCACTCCGCGATCAGGGTTTCGTACTCGGAGTGGAGGGTGTCGGGGGGTGGTGCGCCGGTTCGGGCGGCGCGGAGGAGGAGATTGCGTGGCGTGTGCTGACTGTCCACGAACTGCACGACCTCCACCCGGTAACCCACCTGTCTCAGCACCGCTGCGCGCAGCGAATCGGTCAGAACGTCGGCGAACCGCTCACGAACGATGCCATATCTGGTCATCAACGCATACGGCGCCGGTGGTGAGACGCTCTTCAGCTGCTTTTGGATGTCGTGATGACAACACGGCGCGGCGAGCACCAGTGGAGCCTCCCAGCCGACCGCCCGGGCGAGCGCGTCATCGGTCGCGGTGTCGCACGCGTGCAGCGCGAGCACCACGTCGGGACGAACGTCGAGCTCCGCGTCCTGAATCGTCGCGTCGACGAAACGCAGATGCTCCTGCCAGCCGAGCGCCTCGACCACTCGGGTGTTCCGCTTCCGGATCGACGGGTTGCGGTCGATGCCGGTCATCCGCACGTCGTGGCCGGCCGTGGTCAGCAGGTGATACGCCGCGAGCGTGAGGTAGGCATTTCCGCAGCCGAGGTCGACGACCTGCAGCGGCCGGTCGGTCGCGATCCGGCCCGCAGCGACGGCATCGGCCACGGCCGGCCCGAGCAGTTTGCAGAACTCGTCGATCTGCCGGTACTTCGACTGTCGCGACGGCTTCACCCGACCCTGGTGATCGCTGATCCCCAGCTCGATCAGGAACGGCGCGTCGGCGTCGAGAGCGCGCTGCTTCACCCGGTCGTGGCCGGTCTCCTGCTCGCGGCTGTCCTCCTGCCGCTGCAAGAGCTCCTTGCCCTTCTTGGTGTACCGCAGCCGCAGCGTCTCGGTGGTCGTCTCGACGTGCCACGTCCCGTAGGGAACGTCGATCAGCTCGTCGACGACCTTCTCCAGGTCGGTCGCGGCGACGTTGCGGGTGTGGGCCTGGCGCTCGTCGTACTCGGTGATCTGCAGGTGGCGGCTGCCCTTGAGGTCGACATACCGCAGCTCCAGCCGGACGTACTCCGGCGGGTCGAAGCCGCGGCGACGGCCGGACGCGAGCGCCCGGACGAGACCGGTCTCGTCCAGCAACGCCGTACGGATCGCTGCCCACGCGCCGGGCTCCCCCGGGGACGCCGGGGCTGAACCGCCGGCGAGCGGATCCGTGTGCACCTCTGCCTGCATCGCGCCATTGTCGCCGACTGCTCCACCGGATCACAAAGTGGTCTCGTCGA
This sequence comes from Kribbella sp. NPDC055071, assembly GCF_053608045.1. Classification (NCBI taxonomy): domain Bacteria; kingdom Bacillati; phylum Actinomycetota; class Actinomycetes; order Propionibacteriales; family Kribbellaceae; genus Kribbella; species Kribbella sp. NPDC055071. The sequence continues at coordinate 41,472 of NZ_JBSGUS010000026.1, read as the reverse complement.
CAGACCGTGCCGGGCGGCGGGCTCACTGCAGTTTCTCCTCGTCCTGGAGGAGGCCGAGACCTCGCAAACGGGTGGCGATCCCGCCCTCCTGGCGGCCGAGGGCGGCGACGAGCTCGTCCTTGGTGGCCTCCTTGCGGAACATCTCGATCAGGGTCTGCTCGTCCTCGGGGGTCCAGGGCCGGAACGCGTTCGGGTGGTTGCGGCGGGCGGCTTTGATCTTGCGGGTCATCGAGCGTGGGTCCAGCAGCTCCAGTGACCGGATCCGGGCCTGGCGGTGCCGGCCGACCTCCTCCCCGTCACGCCAGAACACCACCGCCCCGTCGTCGAACGTCATCAGGTCGGCGGGAACGTCGCAGTAGTCGGCGTCCTCGAGCATCACTCGCATCACGGTGGGTTTCTCCCTCATCGTGCCGAACCGCCTCGCGGCAGCCGGCGTTGGTCTGGATCGGCATTGATCTGGATCGGCGTTGGTCTGGTCCGGCAGTTGCCTGGACCGGCAGGGCGAGAACCGGCGGCTCGCGGGCGCGCCCGGTTCTTGTCTCACCGGAGAAGATGCCGCGATTCGCCCCCGATCCCGGGACCGATTCGCAGCCTGTGGACAACAGATCGCACAATTTGTTTGCAAAAGGTCTTTGCAAACAGTCTCTGCAGTTCTACGATCAGACCCATGAGCGAGAAGAACGAGCCCGAGGTCATCAGTACGCCGCTGATCCCGGGCCGAACGGTCCGACTGGATCGGCACCTGGTCAAAGCACTCGCACACCCGATGCGGAACCGGATCGTCGGGCTCCTGCGGGTCTACGGCCCGCAGACCGCCACCACGCTGGCCGGACGGCTCAACGTGAATACCGGCGCGACCAGCTACCACCTGCGGCAGCTCGCCGACGCCGGTCTGGTCCAGGAGGACGAGAGCCGGGGCAACGCGCGCGACCGGTGGTGGAAGGCCGCGCACCAGGGGACGGAGTTCGACGCCGTCGAGTTGCTGGATCAGGAGCCTGAGCTGGCGCTGGGGTTCTTGCACGGCATCGGCCAGACCTACGCCGAGAACATCTTCAGCTTCATCGACTCGATGCAGACACTGCCGCCGGAGTGGAAGGAACCGAGCGTCCTGGCGGACTTCATCTTCCACCTGCGGCCGGAGGAGATGGAGGCCATGATGCGCGAGGTCCTGGCGGTCATGGAGAAGTACAAGACGCCGGATCTGACCGCTCCGCTGCCCGAGGGCGCCGAGCAGGTGTCAGTGCAGATCCAGGCCTTCCCGCGCGAGACCCGCACGACCCGAACCGACAACTGAGCCCGAACCGACAACTGAGCCGGGCCTGACAAATGCGCCGGACCTGACAACCGCGCCGGAGCTGACAAGCCAACCGGACCTGACAAGCCAACCGGACCGACAAGTGAGCCTGAACAGACACAAGAGGTGGGGCATATGGAGACCGAGCAGCAGCACAGGGCGCCGTTGGTGGCGTTCCTGGTGGCGAACGTGGTGTCGATCTGCGGGACCCGGATCAGCGCGATCGCGATCCCGTGGTTCGTGCTGGTCACGACCGGATCGCCGGTGAAGACCGGCCTGGTGGCGCTGGCCGAGATGACGCCCCTCGTGCTGGTGAAGGCGTTCGGCGGTCCCTGGATCGACCGGGTCGGTGCCCGCCGGATCAGTGTGCTGGCCGACACCGCGAGTACCGGCGTGGTTGCCCTCGTACCTCTCCTGCACATGCTGCACCTCCTGCACTTCCCGACCCTGCTGGCGCTGGTCGCCGTCGCCGGCGCACTCCGCGGCCCGGGCGACTCGGCCAAGGCGACCCTCGTCCCCGACATCGCACGGGCCGCGAGGGTTCCACTGGAGCGGGTGACCGGCCTGGAGAGTACGACGGAACGCCTGGCCAGCTTCTTCGCCTACGCGATGGCCGGCGGACTCATCACCCTGTTCGGCACGGTCAACGCGCTCTGGATCGATGCCGCTACGTTCGCGGTCTGCGCCGTACTCATCGCCCGTTGGATCCCCAAGCCCCAACTGGCGGAGACAGGTGCCCCCGAGGAGCCCTACAGCCATCGTCTGCTGGAAGGCTGGCGGTTCCTGCGCAAGGACAAGCTGATGATGCCGCTGGTCGTGATGGTCGCCGTGACCAACCTGCTCGACACAGCGGTCGCTGCCGTCTTCCTGCCGGTCTGGATCAGGGAGCACGGCTACGGTCCTGGACACACCAGTCTGATCCTCACGGCGTTCGGTGTGACCGCCACGCTCTTCGCGCTGGTTGCGTCCGCGGTCGGTGACCGTCTACCGCGCAAGCTGACCTTCACCCTCGCCTTTCTGATCTGCGGTGCGCCTCGCTTCATCGTGCTGGCGGTGGGCGCGCCCTTGTGGGCAGTCGTGGCCGTGTACGCCGTCGGCGGCATCGGAGCCGGATTCATCAACCCCGTGCTCGGTGCGCTGTTCATCGAGCGGATTCCGCGGGAGATGCTCGGCCGGGTCAGCTCACTGGCCGAGGCGGTCGCCTGGGTCGGCGTACCCCTCGGTGGCATCGCGGCGGGCGCAGCCATCGCCGGAATCGGTCTCGCACCGGCTTTGCTCGTGGCCGGCGCGGTCAAGCTCGTCGCCACCATGTCGCCGGTGCTGATCGGCCGCCACGAGAACTGGAACGCTACGCCGGCTCCGACGGATCCACCGGAAACGGAGGCTGCGTCGGATCCGGTGGCAGTCCCAGGAGCTTAGGGTCCACAGCGGTCTTCCGGGCGTTCTCCAGCTCACGCCGCATCCGGTCGCGCTCGGCTCGCAGCAGGCCGAGCATGACCAGGTCCAGCAACATCCCGAACGCCGCCGCGAACTGGGCGTTGGCGAACTGGAACACCTGCGTCATCAGCAGCGACACCAGCACCGCCAACTCGAAGAGCCGGACCGCCCGGGCCCGGTTGCCCTTCCGCAGCGCCAGCGCGCCCCGCACCGTGAACGTTGCCGATAGCAAGCTCCCGACCGTCACGCCCAGCACCGGCAGATGATTGAGGCCCTTGCCCACCACTGCCCCGATGACGAGCTCGGCGAGCACCTGTACGGAGAGAACGACGACGGCCACCGTCGCCGCCTTCGGGTGGGTGGCCAGCCGTTCGAACCCCCGCTGCAGCGCCTGCCAGGCCGAGTCGACCGGAGCGGCCAACTCCACCTCGTCGTCCGGGCAGGCCGCCAGCAGTTGCTCGGTCTCGCGCCGGCCCTGGACCCCCGGACCTACCGCCCGCAACAGCTCGACGGCCTGCGCCCGGCGCCGGTGCGACAGTCCGCCCGCGACTCCTTCGACCGCGTGGTCGATGACGTTGGCCAGCTCCTCCCGCTGGTCGATCGGCCGCCGGGTGGACAGGAACCGGAATCCCAGCACGATCAGGACGAAAACGACGTACACGATCGCTGCAGTGGGCTTGTAGAAGTAGTTGTTGTCCGACGTGACGAACTTGCCGACCTCGTCGATGAACAGCCCGAACCCGATCCCTCCGACCGTCGCAGCCGTGGGCCGGACGACCGGACCGACGTACCCGAGCAGCAGTGAGATCGCGATCAGCATCAGCAGGCCACCCGGCAGCACGTGGGCGATGTGAAGCCCCTTGCCACCGATCTGCGGGTACCCACTCAGGCTGAGGAACAGCCGGGTGATCAGCACGGTCGCCACACCGGACACCACGAAGGTGGTGAGGTGCTCCCCCGACCGCACGTTACGGACCAGACCCGCCCGCATCAGGTACGACGACCGCCCACTGGAACTCATGCGGCCAAACCCTAGTCCCCCGAACGCGCACCGGCCTCAGGTCAGCGGACCAGAGCGGCGACAACCACGATGACGACCAGGGCCGCCAGAACGAGCGAAGTCACCAGTCGGCGCGTGCGGGGGTCCACACCGTCAGGGTAGGGGGAAGTTGCTCACCAACGTGCCGAGGGGGTCGACTCGGTGCTTGATCTCCCGCAGCCGGGCCAGGTCCACCTCAGCAATGCTGTCCTGCAGAGTGCCCCAGGCCGATAGACCGGTGGGCGGCATGTCGCCCGCGTGCCACTGCGACAGTGCGTCCTTGAACGCCGTCAGCGCCAACTCGGCCGAATGCTGCAGCTCCGGCACCGGTAGGACCGAAGCGGCCAGCACCATGTACTGCGCGGCCGGATCGGTCGCGGCGACACCCGGATGACCGGTCTGTTCACTGGCCCGCAGATGCCGCACCTGAACCTGGGTGATCAGCGACGGCTGACTGGCGTACTCGAGCAGCGTGTCGATCACCTCTGGCGTGAACTCGTCGAACGTGCTGGTGATCAGTGCTTGCGCCTGTGCCGGGGGCGGCGTCACGTTCCCCTCCCCGACGCCACCGGGCTGCATCGGTCCGATCGTGTCGACGACCGGCGTACCCGCGGCGCGGAGGGACGAAAGCACACCCTCCAGCGCTTCCGGCTCGTACGGCGTGATCGCATCGACCATGCAGAAGGACTTGCCCCGGACCTGATGCGGCAGCGCGGGTGAATGCGGGTAATGCACCAGATAGGCCCACAGCGTCACGTGATCCGGCGCATCCCCCGTCGCTTTCGCGTACGCCGCGAGTACCGCACCGGCCTCCTCGATTCCGTACATCAGCCGGCCACCGGTGATCGCGGGAGCAGGATGCAGATCCACCTCGACCGAGGTGACCACACCGAAGTTCCCGCCACCACCGCGGAGCGCCCACATCAACTCCGGGTCGCTGGAGTCGTCGATCCAGCGGCGAACCCCAGCCCCGTCGACGATCTCGGCCGCGCGCAGACTGCCGGCCCCGCTGCCATAGGGACGGCTGAACCAGGAGAAGCCACCACTGGTGCAGAAGCCGACCACAGAGATGTCCCCGGTTGATCCCGGCAGCCCGGTCAGGCCCGTGCCGTCCAGAGCAATCTGCAGAGTCCCCCACCGAACCCCTGCCCCCACCCGGGCGATTCGGGCGTGCGAATCGACCCACACATCATCCATCGCGTCGGTACGGACGACGATCGTTGCGTCGAGCGCACGGGTCGCGCCGTGTCCGCCGGCCTGAGCCGCGACCTTCAGCTCGTGCGCGCCGGCGTACGCGATCGTGTGTTCGACGTCACTCGGGCCGGCCGCCTCGACCACCGCCAGCGGCTGCTGGTCGACAGACAGGTTCCACGGCCGGCGGACCTGCTCCCAGTCCTCGTGGTCCGGGGTCAGCAGGCGTCCGGTCAGTACCTCACGGAGTTCATCCATCATGCGAATCACGATCGGTGCGGGATCCCCGGAGCGGTATCCCAGGTTTCTGGGTGATCACATCCCACGGTAGGCGCCGGCGATCACGGAAGGATTCATTGGTGTCGTCATGACCACAACGGTGACCCGATCGGGCAGATTCGGGTATCCCAGCAGGCGGGGGACTTCCACTCCCAGATTTCTGGGATGCCTTGGGCACCTATGCGGAGGCACACTGACTGTGTGAAGACCTACCACGCGGAGTCCGCGCGCGCAGGGCTCGAAGCCTGCGCGGACGCCGGACTGTCGTGGCAGGACTTCTCCATGGCCGCCGTCGAGCTTCTGGAACGGGCGATTCCGTACGACGCGCTCTGCGTCGGCATCGCGGATCCGGCCACCGGCATGATGACCGGATCAGCCGGCCTGGATCGCCGGCCCGCTGACCAGCAGGAGTTCCTGCAGCTCGAGTACGGCGCGCCGGACTACAACCTGTTCGCGGACCTGGCCAAACAGCCGGTCGGGGTGGGGATTCTCGCCGAGGCGACGGGCGGTGACCCGGATCGGAGCCCCCGGCAACGAGCGTGGCTCGGTCAGCAAGGACTCGGGCACGAACTGCGCGGAGTGGTCCGCAGCGGCGGCCGAATGTGGGGCGGCTACGCCCTGTACCGATGCCACGGCCGGACCGGATTCTCACCGGCCGAGGCGGCGTTCATGCATCGGGTCGAGCAGACCCTCAGCCTCGGTCTGCGGCGGGGTCTGATCGCCGCGAGCCTGGACAAGAGCTTGCAATCAGCAACGACCGGCGCTGCGGTCGTGGTCTTCGACGCGAACGGCGAGGTCGTGTCCGCGACGCCCACAGCCGAACAGCGGGTCATCGAGCTGGGTGGTGAGCTCTGGTCCGACCTGCCACTGGCAGTGGAAGGGCTGGTGCTGGCCGCGCGCGCCACGGTCGCGGGCACGGGCAGCTTCGTACCGCAGGCCCGAGCCCGGAGCCGGACGGGCGAATGGCTGTCTCTGCACGCCGGACCGATCCGCGACCGCGACGGCTGCACCGGCCACATCGCACTGACCATCGACACTGCCGGTGCGGCCGGAGTCATCCCCCTGGTCGTGTCCGCGTACGGTCTGACCGAGCGCGAGCGGGACGTCGTACAGCAGGTTCTCGAAGGCGCTAGTACGCGGGAGATCGCGGCCGCACTGCACCTGTCGCCGTATACGGTCCAGGACCACCTGAAGGCTGTCTTCGACAAGGTCGGGGTCTCGAGTCGACGCGAGCTGACCGCACGCATCTTCTTCACCCAGTACGCCGGACGCATCGACACCGACGACCTCAACGCCGCCGGCTGGTTCGACCAGTGAAGACCTACCACGCGGAGTCCGCGCGCGCGGGGCTGCAATCGGCGTCTGACGCCGGACTGACCTGGCAGGACTTCTCGACCGCCGCAGTCGAATTGCTGGAGCGGGCCATCCCGTACGACGCGATCTGCATGGGCATCACCGACCCGGCGACCGGTCTGGTCACCGGGCGGGTGCTCCTGGACATGAACGAGGAGAGGGACCAGAGGTTCGCTCAGCTGGAGTACGGCGTACCGGACTTCAACCAGTTCAGGGATCTGGCCAGGCAGTCGATCGCGATCGGCAACCTCGCGGAGGCTACCGGTGGCGATCCGGCCCGCAGCACACGGCAACGGGAGATCTTGGCGGAGCAGGGGGTGGCGCACGAGTTGCGCGGCGCCGTCCGCGGGGGCAGCCGGATGTGGGGCGCCTGGGCCTTGTTCCGAGACCAGCGCCGCAGCGGTTTCTCCCCGGCCGAATCCGACTTCATGCACCGGGTCGAGCCGCTGCTGTCGGCGGGCCTGCGTCGGGGCCTGATCGCAGCGAGTGTGAACCGGGCCATGCGGCCGGACAACCCCGGCGCGGCGGTCATCGTGTTCGACGAGGCCGACCAAGTGGTGTCGGCCACCCCGTCGGCTGAACACCGGTTGGCCGAGCTGGACGGGGACCTGTGGACACACGTCCCGCTGGCCGTCGCCGGCCAGGCCGTCGCAGCCCGCGCCATCATCAGCGGCCGGAGTGCTCCCGGCTTCGTGCCGGCCACCCAGATCCGGACCCGGTCCGGTGATTGGCTGTCGTTGCATGCGGCACCGATCCGGAATCGGGACGGGTTCACCGGCCACGTCGCGGTGACGATCGAAGCGGCCGCACCGGGCGGAGTGATCCCCTTGATCGTCGCCGCCTACGGGCTGACCGAGCGGGAGCGTGACGTCGTACAGCTGGTCCTGGAAGGCGCCAGTACGCGAGAGATCGCAGCTGGCCTGCACCTGTCGGCGTACACCGTGCAGGACCACCTCAAGGCGATCTTCGACAAGGTCGGCGTCACCAGCCGACGCGAGCTGACGTCCCGGATCTTCTTTGCCCAGTACGCCGGACGTCTCGGCGGCGACGTCAGCGCCTCCGGCTGGTTCGAGCAATGAAGACCTACCACGCGGAGTCGGCCAGCGCCGGGCTGGAAGCCGCAGCAGACGCGGGCCTGCGCTGGGACGACTTCAGCCGCGTAGTCGCCGAGCTGCTCGAGCGAGCGATCCCCTTCGACTCGATCTGCATCGGTACGGCGGACCCCACGACCAACCTGCTCACAGGCGCGGTCCTGCTCGACCTGGAGCTACTCGACACCGCGCAGTTCGTCGAATACGAGTACAGCGTCCCCGACTACAACCACTACATGGACCTGGCCCGCAAAGACGTTGCCGTCAGCATCCTTGCCGAAGCAACAGGCGGGAAGCCGGACCAGAGCACGCGCTACCGGGACTACCTGACCAAAGCCGATCTCAACCACGAGATGCGTTCCGCAGTGCGGACCGGTAGCCAGATGTGGGGCGTCTGCACGCTCTACCGGACCCTAGGAAGGACTGGGTTCTCGCCGGCCGAAGCAGACTTCATGCGGCGGCTCGAGCCGGTGCTGGCCCGTGGTCTGCGGCGCGGACTGATCGCCGGCGACGTCGGCCGGCGACTGGCCGGCGCGGGCAGCGCAGTGCTGATCCTGGACGCCGCGAACCGCGTGGTCTCCGCGACCGAGGCAGCCGAGCAGCGGATCGCGGAGCTGGGCGGGGACTTGTGGTCACGGCTGCCGGCGGGAGTGGAGGTCGTGGCCGCCGCCGCTCGCGGCCTGCCCGTCGCGGCACCGGTCCCGGAAGGACGAACCCGTCTGCCCAGCGGTGAATGGATCATGCTGAAAGCAGCACAGGTTCGCGGTCAGGACGGCCTCACCGGCGACGTTGCCGTGACGATCGAAGCGGCCGCACCGGGCGGGGTGATCCCCTTGATCGTCGCCGCCTACGGACTGACCGAGCGGGAGCGTTCCGTCGTACAGCAGGTGTTGGGCGGCGCTAGTACGAATGACATCGCGCAGCGGCTGCAGTTGTCGCCGTACACCGTGCAGGACCACCTCAAGGCAATCTTCGACAAGGTCGGCGTCACCAGCCGACGCGAGCTGTCGTCCCGGATCTTCTTCGACCAGTACGCCGGACGCGTCGGCGGCGGCGTCGACGCCTCCGGCTGGTTCGAGCAGTGAAGACGTATCACGCGGAGTCTGCGCGGGCGGGCCTTGAGGCTGCGGCTGGGGCCGGGTTGTCGTGGGAGGACTTCGGGCTGGCTGTGATCGAGCTGTTGGGGAAGGCGATTCCGAACGACGGGATCTGTCTCGGGCCGGCGGATCCGGCGACCAGTCTGCTGACCGGGCGGGTGAAGATCGGGATGCACGATGCGGACGAGATCGCCTTCGTCCAGCACGAGTACGGGATGCCGGACATCAACCGGTTCGCCGAGCTGGCCCGGCGGGACGTCGGGGTGAGCATCCTCGACGAGGTGACCAACGGGCACCCGGAGCTCAGCATGCGACACCAGGAGCTGCTCAAGAGCGGCCTGCGGCACGAGATGCGCGGCACGATGCGATCCGACCTGCGGATGTGGGGTTTCTACACGCTCTACCGGGAGACCGGACGCATCGGCTTCTCACCGGCGGAGGCCGAGTTCATGCACCGGCTCGAGCCAGTCCTCACCCGTGGCATGCGACGCGGTCTGATCGCGTCCGACGTAGCTGTGACGCACGAAGGATCCGGTGCGGCCGTTGTGATCGTGAATACCGCCGACCAGATCATCTCGGCGACCCCCGCGGCCGAGGAGCGGATCACCGACCTCGGTGGCGAGCTGTGGTCCAGACTGCCCGTTTCGGTCGCGATTGTGGTGGCTGCGGCCCGCGGCGCCAACGAGCTCCCGCAATTGCGCTTAAGGACGAGGTCAGGTCAGTGGCTCACCGTGCACGCCGCACCGGTTCGAGGGCCGGACGGGCTCACGTCAGACATCGCCGTCACCATCGAGACTGCTGGAGCGGCGGCGATCATCCCGTTGATCGTGGCTGCGTACGGACTGACCGAACGGGAGCGTTCCGTCGTACAGCAGGTGTTGGGTGGCGCTAGTACGAACGAAATCGCGCAGCGGCTGCAGTTGTCGCCGTACACCGTGCAGGACCACCTCAAGGCAATCTTCGACAAGGTCGGCGTCACCAGCCGACGCGAGCTGTCGTCCCGGATCTTCTTCGAGCACTACGCCGGGCGGCTCGGCCAGGACCTCGACGCGAGCGGATGGTTCCGACCATGAAGACCTACCACGCGGAGTCGGCACGTGCCGGGCTGGAAGCCGCAGCCGACGCAGGCCTGAGCTGGGACGACTTCAGCCGGGCAGTCGCCGAGCTACTGGAGAAGGCGATCCCGTTCGACTCGATCTGCATCGGTACGGCGGACCCCTCGACCAGCCTGCTCACCGGGGCCGTGCTGCTCAACCTGGATCACATCGACACCGCGGAGTTCGTCGAGTACGAGTACGGCGTCCCCGACTACAACCACTACATGGACCTGGCCCGCAAGGACATTGCTGTCAGCATCCTTGACGAGGCGACCGGTGGGAAGCCGGATCAGAGTCGGCGCTACCGGGAGTACCTGACCAAGATCGACCTCCCGCACGAGATGCGCTCATCGGTCCGGGCTAGCAACCGGATGTGGGGCGTGTACACGCTCTACCGGACAACCGGCCGGACCGGGTTCTCGCCGGCCGAGGCGGATTTCATGCGGCGGCTAGAGCCGGTGCTTGCCCGCGGACTCCGGCGTGGACTGATCGCCGGCGACGTCGGCCGGCGAGTGGCCAGCGCCGGCAGTGCAGTGCTGATACTGGACGCCGCGAACCGGGTAGTCTCCGCGACCGAGGCCGCAGAGCAGCGGATCGCCGAGCTGGGTGGCGAGTTGTGGTCACGGCTCCCGGTAGAGGTGGAAGGCGTGATCGCCGCCGCTCGCGGCCTGCCCTTCGCGGCGCCGGTCCCGGAAGGGCGACGCCGCCTGGCCAGCGGCGAATGGATCGTGCTGCGGGCCGCACCGGTCCGCGGCCGGGACGGCCTGACCAGCGACGTCGCCGTCACGATCGAACCGGCCGGACCGGCGCAGGTGATTCCGCTGGTCGTCGCCGCCCACGGGCTGACCGAACGTGAGCGCGATGTCGTCCAGGGAGTTTTCGGCGGCTCGAGTACGAACGAGATCGCCCAGCGGCTGCACGTCTCGCCGTACACGGTGCAAGACCATCTGAAGGCGATCTTCGACAAGCTGGGCGTATCGAGTCGGCGCGAGCTCTCCTCCCGGATCTTCTTCGAGCACTACATCGGCCACCTCGGCGAGGACATCGGTTCGCGCGGATGGTTCGTCTAACTGATCAAGGGTTCGGGCCGGTGGACGCCGCGGGGACGATACCCCAGGGCGTCGGCGCGGCCGAGGTAGTCCGAGAGCAACCAGATGACGGCCAGCCACATCTCGGTCCCTTGCAGGCCAGGGATCGCGCGGTCGTCGGTACCGTCCGGGGCGAACGCGAAACCGGCGCCGTCGACCCAACGGTCGAGGATCCGACTGAGCTGGTCCTCGGCCCAGCGCTTCCCCTCCTGCTGACCGTAGGTGGTCTGCTTGCGCGCGAGCCAGAGCGGATGGATCACGTCGAGGACGTTGCAGGCGTTGTAGTTGTCGCCGATGAACATCCGTCGGTCGTTGCTGTGGGCAAGTACTGTGGCAACGGCTTGTTCGGGGTACGGCAGCGGGAGGCCGAACTGGGAGTACGTGCCGCGAGTGAGGCGGTAGAAGCCGTTCACCACTTGCAGCCAACCGTCGTCGGGATGCGTGTGTCCCCACGCGCCTGAGGTCGGGTCGGCCCGGGTCAGCAGCCATCCCAGCAGGGGTTCCAGCGGGCCGGACTGTTTGTGATCGTGGAGGTTTCGGGCGATCGCCGTACCGAGTGCGTCGATGGCGGCACCGGCCGACCACGATCTTCTTGCCCAGGGCAAGTTGTCGAGTTGATCCAGGGTGAAGTCGGTGCGGATCGGGTATTCGAAGGTGCTGTCCAGGACCTGGAGTGCGTAGCCGACACAGAGGACGTGATAGCTCGCGGGCCCTTCCAGCACAGCGAGTTCGGCGTCCGATGGTTGATCAAGGCCCGCATCGGAGAGGTCCCCGGGTGATACCAGTCCGGTGGACGGATCCTGGCGAGCGCGGAGTCGACGGACCAGGTCGTCGCGAGTGTGACCGTCCGGCGTACGACGAACCAGCAGGTCGGCGATCTCGATGGCGTCACACCAGGGGCGGATAGCTGGCTCGTGGTCGAGACCAGGCCGGTCGACGACTCGCTCACCGTCCCAGGAACGCGCGAGTACGTCGTCCACCTGGTCGCGAGCCTTGGCCGCGAAGGCCGTCAGCTTGTCGGCTCCCGAACTGGAAGACGTGCGCGACCGAAGCACCCGGGCAGGATTGCCGGCGGCAATGGTGTTGGCGGGCACGTCCTTCGTCACGACCGCGCCGGCACCGATGATCGAGTGCGGCCCGATCGTCACGCCGTCCAGGATGGTGACGTTCGACCCGATCCAGACATCGTCGGCGATAGTGATGCCGACGGCCGTGTGGGGTTGCTGGAAGATCGGACGGCCCGGCTCGGTGCCGTGATTGAAGGCGAGGATCGAGGTATGAGCGCCGATCCGGACACCGTCGCCGATCGTGACCCGACCGCGGACGGTGGTGAAGGGATTGATGGTCGAGTCCGATCCCAGCACGATCTGGCCGGTGACGTAGGCGTGCGCCGCGATGTACGAGCGCTCCCCCAGCCGAAGCTCGTCGCAGTACACCGCTGCCGACTCCGCGACGTACACGTCGGCCGCGAGCTCGACCGATCCGTCGAGCCGCGCCTGCCGTTCGGTCTGCCGCTCACGCTCCTCGTCGGACGCCTTTCGCGCGTACTCCCAGGGCAGGAAATCCAGCCGCAACGGCTCAGCAGAGGTCATGGGAAAACGCTATCCCGAAGTGCTGGGTCCCGCTAGCCCGGGAGAGCCGCTGCTAATCTCCCGTCTGTGCGGGGAGGCAGGCAACGATGACGACTACCGGGTCCCTGGCGGACGGTGAGGGCGCCGACGACGGTACGGCGAGCACTGGCGGCCGCCGGAATCACCGCGTCACGATCAGCGACCTCGCGCGCCGCCTGCAGATCTCGAAGGCCTCTGTCTCGTATGCGCTGAACGGCCGCGCAGGCGTCAGCGAAGAGACCCGCCGGCGCGTGCTCGACCTCGCCGAGGAGCTGGGATTCCACCCGAACTCGGCCGCCGTGGCACTGTCGGCCAGCCGGACCCAGACGATCGGCATCGTGGTCGCCCGCGACCCCGCGCTGATCTCGACCGAGGCGTTCTACATGCGCACGCTGGTCGGCATCGAGCAGTACCTGAACGAGGTCGACTCGTCGCTGCTGCTCCGGCTGACGGGCGAGCACGGCGAGGACCTCGAAGTACTGCGCCGGTGGTCGCGGCAAGGCCGGGTCGACGGGTTCATCCTGTTCGACGAACACAGCAACGACCCACGGATCCCGCTACTGAAGGAGCTCGGCGTACCGTGCGTCGTGGTCAGCTCGAACGATCCGGGTGACGGGGTCGGACGCCTGGTCAGCTCGCCCGAGGAGACCGTCACCCTGCTGCTCGATCACCTGGCCTCGCTCGGTCATCGCGAGATCGCGCACGTCAGCGGGCCGTTCACGTTCCTGCACGAGCAACTGCGGGAGCGGATGCTCAAGGAGCGCGCGGCGCAGCTCGGCATCACAGTGCGCCACGTCGAGGGCAGCTACCGGTACGACGACGGCGCCGAGCTGACCCGCCGATTGCTGACCGGGCCGAACCCGCCGACCGCGATCATCCTCGGCAACGACCTGATGGCGGTGGCCGCACTCCGGGTCGCGATGGAGCTCGGTACGCCGGTGCCCGGCGGCGTCTCGATTCTCGCCTGGGACGACTCGCCGCTGTGCGAGCTCGCCGGACCCGGGATCACCGCGGTCGACCAGAAGACGATGGAACGCGGCCGGGCTGCCGCCGACCTGCTCCTGCGGATCGCCGCCGGCCAGACCGAGCTGCACGAAGAGGCCCCCGAGGGCGAACTCCGCGCCCGCGAGTCCTCCGGCCCCGCCCGCACCTGACCCCACCCCCGCGAACACCCACCCCGACCCCGGCCAACACGAGGGGATATCCGGCTCTTGTGTCGGATGTGTGGGTCGCTTGGTCACCGCTTCGCGGCGCTGGTCCGTTTGCCGCCTTCGGCGGGCGCGCAGGTCGTGGATTGCCGCTCGTGTGGTTTTGCGCGAGGCGACTGTGGTGGCGCGGTCTCCGGGCTGCGTGATCGTGCCAGTCGCGGTGGCGTGCGTCAAGGGCGCCTACGGCGTCGCTGCGCGATCTTCGACCCTTGACCCACACCACCGCGACCAGGGAAGGATCGCAGCTATCCCGGAGCCGCTCACCCGAGTGGTCGCACGCGTGGGGTGTGCTCACGGGAGTGGACCGTGGTGAGGGCGGGCTGGGTCTTTCCGGAAGTAAATCTGCGGATAGCGACCAGGAAGTTCCGGAAAGACGGCGGCGGCCGCGGTCGGCGCATCGAGTCGTGGCGAGTGGTTCGGGCCGGGATATCGAGTCGTGGATATCGGCGAATCTCGCCGCCGATTCCTGACCCGGATCCACGACTCGATCACCTGAACCCGGCTCACAACTCCCCGCGGGGTTCGGAGACCGCGATGACCACGTCGCCGGCACCCGCTGTCACCACCCGGCTCGCGAACACGACCTGAGCGCACAACAGCCATCTGCGCGCCCGCCGAAGGCGGCAAACGGGCCAGGCGCCGCGGGGCGCTGTCCGCATCAACCCACACATCCGACACAGGAGCCGGATGTCCCCTGGCGTGGTTCTGGCCGGTCTTTCAAGACTGTGTGAATTCGGGTGGATGCGGAGGGTGTTGGATTGCGTTTTCCCGACGGGCTTGGGAGGTTGGAGGAGTTACGAGGTCGTAACGAACCTGCCTCCACTTAACCGGTTAGGGTTTCGAAACTTAACCGGTTAGGCCACTATGGGGCCGATCCGCCTTCGCAGGTCCGCGGAGGCTCGAATCGACGAGGGAGTCCGACGTGAGACTGCGTTCGCTGGTAGCCGCGGCAGCGGTGACCGCCTTGGGAATCAGCCTGGCCGCCTGCGGAGGCGGCGACTCGGGCGACTCCTCCGGCGGAGGTTCGGGTGGTGACCAGACGCTGACCTACTGGGCCAGTAATCAGGGCACCAGCCTCGACAACGACAAGCAGGTGTTGACCCCGGTCCTGGAGCAGTTCACCAAGGACACCGGGATCAAGGTGAACCTCGAGGTGATCGGCTGGAACGACCTGCAGACCCGGATCCAGACCGCGATCACCTCCGGCCAGGCACCCGACGTGGTCAACATCGGCAACACCTGGGCGGCCTCGCTGCAGGCCACCAAGGCGTTTCTGCCGTTCGACGGCGACGCGATGAGCGCTATCGGCGGGAAGGACAAGTTCGTGCCGACGGCCCTGGCGACCGGCGGCAAGGAAGGCACCGACCCGACCTCGGTTCCGCTCTACGGTCTGGCCTACGGCCTGTACTACAACAAGGCGATGTTCACCGCGGCCGGCCTGCAGCCGCCGAAGACCTGGGAAGAGATGGTCACCGACGCCCAGAAGCTGACCAACCCCGCCAAGAAGCAGTGGGGAATGGCGCTGGCGGCCGGCAGCTACACCGAGAACGTGCACTTCGCGTTCATCAACGGCGCGCAGAACAAGGCCTCGTGGTTCGACGGCGACGGCAAGCCGACCTTCACCGGTGACGGCAACGTCCAGGGCATCCTGCGGTATCTCGACCTGATGCAGAAGGACAAGGTCGCGAACCCGTCCAACGCCCAGTACGACAACGGCACCAAGTCGGTGAACGACTTCGCGACCAAGAAGGTCGCGATGGTGATCAACCAGAACAACGCCGACTCCTCGATCGTTGCCAACGGCATGAAGGCCGGCGAGTACGGCGTCGTACCGTTCCCGGCCCCGTCCGGTGCCGACCAGGTGGCCAGCCACGTGGCCGGTATCAACCTGTCGGTCTTCAAGAACACCAAGCACAAGGACGCGGCGCTCAAGTTCGTCAAGTACATGACCGACGCGACCACCCAGACCACGCTGGGCAAGCCGTTCTCGTCGCTGCCGGTGCTGAAGGACGCGAAGCCGGTGTTCACCACCGACGCGACCGAGGCGGCGACGTTCCAGGACATCTACAACACCAAGTCCAAGCCGCTGCCGCTGGTGCCGGCCGAGGACCAGTTCGAGAGCACCGTCGGCAAGGCGATGAACACGATGTTCGCCAAGATCGCCACCGGCGGGACGGTCTCGGCCGACGATGTGAAGGCGGCACTGCAGACCGCCCAGGATCAAGTGGCCGCAGGCAACTGATGCGGTGAGGGTGGCCCGGACGAGTCCGTCCGGGCCATCGCCAGCGTCAGCCCTCGACCGACCCCGAGAGACAGGAGGCGACCAGAAGGATGACCGTCGCCACGCAGGAAGCGACGCCGGCCGCCGCGAAGCCTGCCAAGAAGAAGCTCAAGCGCCGCCCCGAACACCGGCCGGGTCTGAACCGGTGGCTCCCCTACCTGCTGCTCGCGCCGGCCGTGCTGGCCGAGTTGCTCATCCACATCATCCCGATGGTCGTCGGAATCTGGATGAGCTTCGTGAAGCTGACCAAGTTCTTCATCGCGAACTGGTCGGCCGCGCCGTGGACCGGGCTCGGCAACTACAAGGTCGTGCTCGACTTCAACAACGCGGTCGGCGAGGGGCTGCTGAAGTCGTTCGGCGTCACCGTCGCGTTCTCGCTGATCACGCTCGCACTCTCCTGGATCTTCGGGATGGCCGCGGCCGTCGCGCTGCAACCGGCGTTCCGCGGCCGCAGCATCGTCCGCACCCTCTTCCTGGTGCCGTACGCGCTGCCGGCGTACGCCGGGATCCTGACCTGGAACTTCATGCTGCAGCGCGACACCGGCGTCGTTAACCACGTGATCGTCGACAACCTGCACCTGACGTCGAACCGGCCGTTCTGGCTGATCGGCAGCAATGCGCTGATCTCGCTGATCGCGGTCGCCACCTGGAAGCTGTGGACGTTCGCGTTCCTCACGCTGATGGCCGGCCTGCAGAGCATCCCGGGCGACATCTACGAAGCCGCGTCGGTAGATGGTGCCGGCAACCTGCGGCAGTGGCGCCACATCACGCTGCCGTCGCTGCGACCGGTCAACGTGGTCCTTGTGCTGGTCTTGTTCCTCTGGACATTCAGCGACTTCAACACGCCGTACGTGCTCTTCGGTACGGCGCAACCGCCGGCCGGTGACCTGATCACGTTCCACATCTACAACGCGTCGTTCCTGACCTGGAACTTCGGCACCGGGGCGGCGATGTCCGTACTGCTGCTGGTCTTCCTGATGATCGTCACCGGCGCCTACCTGCTCGTCACCGGAAGGAGGTCTCGTCGTGCGTGAGACCAGAGGCTTCAAGGTCTACCGCGGTGTCGTCCTGGTCGTGCTCGGGTTGTTCGTCCTGATCCCGCTGTACGTGATGGTGACGTCGTCGCTCAAGCCGCTCAAGGACGTGCAGGGCGCGTTCACCTGGTGGCCGTCGAACCTGACGCTGGCGCCGTTCGTGGACATGTGGAAGACGGTGCCGCTGGCCCGGTACTTCGTGAACAGCACGATCGTTTCGGTCGCCGCGACGGTGTTCTCGGTGGCGCTCGCGATCCTGGCCGCGTTCGCGGTGTCGCGATTCCGGTTCCGCGGGCGGACCGTGTTCACCACCACGGTGTTGTCGACGCAGATGTTCCCGGGGGTGCTGTTCCTGCTCCCGCTGTTCCTGATCTTCGTGAACATCAACAACACGTTCGGCATTCAGCTCGTCGGGTCACGGCTCGGGTTGATCATCACGTACCTGACGTTCAGCCTGCCGTTCTCGATCTGGATGCTGGCCGGGTACTTCGACAGCATCCCGCGCGAGCTGGACGAGGCGGCACTGGTCGACGGCTGCGGCCCGATGGGTGCGCTCTGGCGAGTGGTCCTCCCGGCCGCGCGCCCCGGCGTGATCGCGGTCGCGATCTACTCGTTCATGACGGCGTGGGGCGAGGTCCTGTTCGCGTCGGTAATGACAACCGAGTCGAACCGGACGCTGGCGGTCGGACTGCGCCAGTACTCGACGCAGACCAACATCTACTGGAACCAGATCATGGCCGCGGCCCTGGTCGTCAGTGTCCCGGTCGTGATCGGCTTCCTGCTGGCGCAGCGTCACTTCGTCGCGGGAGTCACTGCCGGCGCAGTTAAATAGGTCACGTCCGGAATTCGACCGCGGCCTTGAATCAAGTGATCGAATAGGGGTATGTACTTCGAGGACTATGTGCCGGGTCGGCGGACAGCTCATCCCGCCACCATGGTGGTCGAGCAGGCCGAGATCATCGACTTCGCCCGGCGCTTCGATCCTCAGTACATCCACCTCGACCCGGGCGCCGCGGCCGACGGTCCGTACCACGGTCTCATCGCGAGCGGCTGGCACACGGCCGGGCTGATGATGCGGTTGTACGCCGATCACTACCTGTCGAAGGTCGCGAGTCTTGGCGGCCCGGGCGTGGACGAGCTCCGGTGGCTGATGCCGGTGCGGCCCGGGGACACTCTGCGGCTGACGACCGAGGTGCTGGAGGCGCAGCTGTCGCGGTCCAAGCCGGACCGAGGTCTGGTCCGGACGCGGGCCGAGCTGCGCAACCAGCACGACCACGTCGTCCTGTCGTGCATCGTGCTGAACCTGATCGCAGTTAGGCCGTGAACAGCTTCTCGCCCCAGTAGGTGCCCGGGGTGACGCCGCCAGGACAGGCGAAGATCCCCGAGCCGACGTGGTGGATGTATTCGTTCATCGTGTCGCTGCGGGCGAGCTGGTTCTGGATCGGGATGAACTGCTTGCGCGGATCGCGCTGGTAGGCCAGGAAGAACAAGCCCGCGTCGAGCCGGCCCAGCCCGTCGGATCCGTCGACGAAGTTGTAGCCGCGGCGCAGCAGCTCGGCGCCCTTGTTGAAGTCCGGATGCGCGAGCCGGACATGCGAGTCCGTCGGCACCTTCGGCTCGCCGTCCGAGCTCTTGGCGGCGAAGTCGATCGCGTCGAACTCGTCCGCCTTGCCCAGCGGCGCGCCGGTGCCCTTGCCCCGGCCGATGATCGATTCCTGCTCGCCCAGCGACGTACGGTCCCAGATCTCGATGTTCATCCGGATCCGTCGCGACACCAGGTACGAGCCGCCGACCATCCAGGCCGGTCCGTCCTCGGGTTGCACCCAGACCTGCTGCTCGAGCTTGTCCGCGTCCTCGAGCTTGAGGTTGTTCGTCCCGTCCTTGAAGCCGAACAGGTTCCGCGGCGTCGCCTGAGCCCGCGAGGTCGACGACGTACGCCCGAAGCCCAGCTGGGAGTAGCGGATCGCGACCCGGCCGAAACCGATCCGGGCCAGGTTGCGGATCGCGTGCACTGCGACCTGCGGATCGTCGGAACAGGCCTGTACGGCGATATCCCCGCCCGACCGCGCCGGCTCCAGGTCGTCGCCGATGAAGTGCGGCAGGTCGACCAACGCCTTCGGGCGCTGCGCCGCGAGCCCGAACCGCTTGTCGAACAAGGACGGACCGAACCCGATCGTCAGCGTCAACCGCGCCGGCGGCAGGCCGACCGCCTCACCGGTGTCCTCCGGCGGAGCCTCGTCCGGCCCGTTCACCGCGCCGTACTGACCGATGTCGCGACCGGCTGTGACCAGTGCAGCCGCCGCCGTCCACTCCTTCAGCAACGCGATCAGCTCGTCGCGCTTCGTCGTCGTCACATCGAACGCCGCGAAGTGCAGCCGATCCTGCACCGGCGTCACAATCCCGGCTTGATGTCCCCCATGAAACTCAACCGGCCCGTTGGTATCCGCCGCCTGCGACTCTTCCCCCGACAGCGCCGAGTGAGCCACATACCCAGCAACTCCGGTAGCAACCGCAGCCCCCGCGGCGCCGATCAGCCCGCGACGAGAGATTCCCTTGCGTTGAACGTTGTCTGAAGTCATTTCTTGGCGATTACTCCGGCTACTTTGCTGACTGGCTCGGCCAGGCCGTCAACTACTTGGCTGAGCTCTTTTTGTTGGGCGGGCTTCAGGTTGTAGATCTGGAAGCCGTCGCCTTCGCGGTACTTGTCGACGGCGGCGAAGACCGCCTTGAAGTTCGCGTCCAGCTGGGCGACCAGCGCGGCGTCGCGCGTCTGCAGGGCCGGACGCAGCGCCTGTACGGCGGCCTGCGACCCCTCGACGTTGGCCTGGAAGTCCCACAGGTCGGTGTGGGAGTAGCGATCCTCTTCACCGGTGATCTTGCCGGTCGCGACCTCGTCGAGCAGCTCCTTGGCGCCGTTGGCCAGCTGCAGCGGAGTGAGCTTCACGACCTTCGACTTCGTCGCCAGCGTCTTCACGTCGACCAGCAGCTGGTCGGCGTACTTCTCCATGCCCTTGGTGGTCTTGCCGACCCAGAGCCCCTGCTCGATCCGGTGGAACCCGGTCCACTCGTCCCCCGGCTCGACATCGTTGACCCGGGCATCGATCTTCGGGTCCAGGTCGCCGAACGACTCCGCGACCGGCTCCATCCGCTCGTAGTACGTCCGGGCCACCGGGAACAGCGCCTTCGACTTGTCCAGGTCGCCCGCCTTCACCGCCGTGACGAACTCGGTCGTCTTCTGCTCCAGCGCGACCGCCTGCGAGCTGATGTAGCGCTGGTAGCTCTCGGTGGCCTGCTTGAGCAGGGTGTCCTCGTCGACCTGCGAGGCAGCGTCACCCGTCACCGTCAGGTCGCCGCGGATTCCGTCGCCGACCATGCCCGGCTTGCAGACCGCCTGGTACTTGCCGGACGGCAGCTCCACGATCAGGTCACGCTTGATCCCGGGGCCGATGTTCTCGACCTCACCCATCACCCGGTCGCCCTCGGCGTACACATAGAACTCAGTCACCTTGCTCCCACTGTTGGCGACGGAGAAGGTGCTGGTGCCGGACTTGACGTCGCGGCGGCTGAGGTCGCACACGGAGTCGGTCGCCTTGACCGAGACCGGGCCGGTGCCGTCGTCCTTCGCGGCCGGCTCGGCTTTCGCACAGCCGGTCAGCGCGGCGAGCCCGACGACAATGCCGAGCGTGGTGACTCGGCGCGCCAGAGGTAGGGACGTGAACATGATTCTCCTGGACGGGTGAGAGGTGGATCAGGCCGCTTCTTCGGCGGTCTTGGCCGCGACGGCCGGTGGCCGGCTGCTCTTGACGGGCCGGAAGTACAGCACCAGCACGGGGACGAGATAGACGAGCCAGGCGGACGCCTCGAGGACCGTCGGCGCCGGGTTGAAGTTGAAGATGCCCTTGAGCAGTACGCCGTACCAGCTGTCCGGCGGGATGGTGCCGGAGATGTCGAACGCCTGCGACTGCAGGCCGGGCAGGATGCCCGCTTCCTGCAGGTCGTGGAAGCCGTAGGCGAAGATGCCGGCCGCGACCAGGATCAGCACCGCGCCGGTCCACTTGAAGAACACGGCCAGGTTGATCTTCACCGCGCCCTTGTAGATCGCGACGCCGAGCACGACCGAGGTCGCCAGGCCGAGCAGGACGCCGACGAACGGTACGGCGGTGGTCGCGAGGGCGGCCGACGCGTACACGATGAACGCGGTTTCGATGCTCTCGCGGAACACCGCCAGGAACGCCAGGATGACGACCGCCCGAGAGCCGATCTCGAGCGCCTGCGTCATCCGGTCGCGCAGCTCCCTGGCGATGCTGCGCGACGCCTTGCGCATCCAGAAGATCATCCAGGTGACGAAGCCGACCGCGATGATCGACATCACCCCGCCGACGGTCTCCTGGGTGGTGAAGGAGCGAGCCGTCAGCGCGGTGACGAACTGCAGCAGGCCCCACGCGGCAGCTGCCACCACCAGCGCCGAGACGACGCCGATCCAGACCAGTTTCAGCCGGTCCTTGTGGCCTGACTTGACCAGGAAGGTGGCGAGGATACTGACGACCAGCGAGGCCTCGAGTCCTTCACGGAGTCCGATCAGGTAGTTCGCGAGCATGGCAGAGATCCTTTAGGGCATTAGGTACGGCTAACCTTCCTGAGGTTAACCTAAGAACTCCCATTCGCCCACTGTGGAGTACGCCGCACTGTGTCCCGGGCCCTCACCCAGCCGGGACTCGATCAGTTGCACGCTCTCGGCGGTCCAGACCGGTCCGTCGTACGTGTCGAAAACCCTGACCCACTTGGTCACATCGATCGGCTCCCGCAGCCTCGCGAGAGTGACGTGCGGCGTGAACTTCCGTCCTTCCACCTCGACGCCGGCCCTGCTGGCCGCCGCTCGCGTCGTCATCGACAAGTGTTTGAGTGACTCGGATTCGTCGCGCACTCCGGCGTACAGGACGCGCGCGTTGGGGACTCCGGGGAACGCCCCGGCTCCGGTGAGTTGCAACTCGAACGGCTTCTGCCGCTTGGCGGCCGCCTCCAGCCGCTCCCCCAGCTCGTCGGTCTTCCAGTCCGGCACCTCGCCGAGGAACGCCAGCGTGATGTGCCAGTGCTGCTCCGACGACCACCGGATGTCGTCATCCGGATGATCCCGCCGGGGCTCGACGAACGCGCCCAGATCCTCCACAACTTCGATGGGTGGCACCACGGCCACGAACAATCGCATCCCGAGATCTTATCGAGGGTGGAAACTGGGTTTGTGGAGCTGAAGCTGCCGTCGCCGTGTGTGGTGATCCTGGTTGGACCGGGAGCGTCGGGGAAGTCGACGTGGGCGGCGGAGCATTTCGGCGCGGAGCTGATCGTGTCCAGCGATCGGCTCCGGGCGCTGGTCGGGGCCGGCGAGGACGACCTCGCGGCGAGCGCGGATGCGTTCGCGCTGCTGGAAGAGGTGGTGCGGCAACGAATCGGGCGACGACTGACGACGGTGATCGACACACTCGGGCTCGATCGCGACCGACGCTTGCGGTGGCTCGGACTCGCCCGCGAGGCCGGAATGCCTTGTGCAGCGGTCGGTTTCGACACTCCGGCCGCTGAGTGCAGACGCCGGAACCGAGCGCGCTCCAAGCCGATCCCCGCGGACGTCCTCAGCACCCAACTGCGGACCTGGACCGCAGTGAAGAAGCAACTACCCACCGAGGGGTACGACGAAGTCCTGCAGCCGACCGTATTGCGAGTAGTACCCGAAGCCTTCGTCGAGACCGGAGCCGCCGCGGCCCGACAGCTCGAAACCCCCACTGGATTGCGATTCGGCCTGCAGTTGAGCAGTTACACGCACAAGGCCGGCCGGACCGGGACCGCAGCCTGGATCCGCGAGGTCGCGACCAAGGCCGAGGCGGTCGGGTTCGACGCGATCTACGTCATGGATCACTTCCGCCAGATCCCGCAGGTGGGCCGAGCCTGGGACGACTTCCTGGAGAGCTGGACGACGCTGGCCTACCTGGCCGCCTGTACGACGAGGGTCCGCCTCGGGACTCTGGTCTCGGGGATCACGTATCGCAACGTTGCTCACCTGGGGAAGATCGCCGCGACTCTCGACGTACTGAGTGGTGGGCGTGCCGTGTGTGGCGTCGGGTTGGCGTGGTTCGAGGCCGAACACAAGGCGTATGGATGGGAGTTCCCCACGGTCGGCGATCGTTATGCCTTACTCGAGGATGCCCTGCAGTTGTTGCCGATTTTGTGGGGACCAGGCAACAAACCGTTCCACGGCACGGTGCTCGACGTACCGGACACCACGTGTTATCCGCGACCACTGCAGGAGCATCTGCCCGTGCTGGTCGGCGGGAGTGGGAAGCGCACGCTGCGGTTGGCCGCGCGCTACGCCGACGCGGTGAACGTGTTCGGTGATGCCGCCGCGGTCCGCCGGCACGCGGAGTACCTGCGCAGCGTGTCGTCGAGACCGGTCGGGCTGACACATCTGTCGACAACCCTTGTGGGTAAGGGTTCCCGGGAGGTCGACGAGCTGGTCGATCGGCTCCGGCCGCGTAACCAGAACCCGGCCCGTTACGCCGCGTCGGTCAATGCGGGCACGGTCGACGATCAGATCGGCCGGTTCCGCGAGCTCTCCGAGGCCGGCGTCGCCGAGGTGATGATCAGCCTGCCCGATCTCGCCATGCTGGACACCGTCGGCGACGTGATCTCAGCCTTCCGCGTTCAGTCCTAGCTTCAGGAGCGCGTTCTCGATCAGTTCGGTCATGGCGGGGTGGATCCAGTACTGGTTGCGTGCCATCGAGTGGGCGTCGAGGCCGAAGCTCATCGCCTGGATGACGGGCTGAATCATCGCGGACGCCTGCGGGCCGAGGATGTGGCAGCCGATGATCTGGCCGGTCTCCGGGTCGGCCAGGACCTTCGCGAAGCCGGTGGTGTCCTCCATCGCCCAGCCGTACGCGATGTCGGCGTACCGCTCGACGCCTTTGCTGTAAGGGATTCCGCGATCGCGGGCCTCCTGCTCGGTGAGGCCGACCGACGCGATCTGCGGTGACCCGAAGACGGCGTGCGGGACGAACCGGTGATCGGCCTTGATCGGCTTGTCGGGGTTGAGCAGGTTGTGCTTGACCACGCGGGCCTCGTGGTTCGCGACGTGCTTCAACTGGTGTGGTGTGGTCACATCACCGAGCGCATAGATGCCGTCGACGGTGGTCCGCTGGTATTCGTCCACGACCACCCGGCCGTCGCTGTCGACCTCGACGCCGGTCGCGCCCAGGTTCAGCAGGTCCGAGTTCGGGGTCCGGCCGACCGCGACCAGGAGTTCGTCGACCTCGACCTCGTCGGCGCCGTCCGGGAAGAGCATCCGGATCCGGATCGCGTCGTTGTCGAGCCGCTCGACCCCGACCGTCTCGTGTTCCAGGTGGACGTCGTACTTGCCGCGGGCAAGCTCGGTGTAGCGCTCGGCGATCTCGTGGTCCTCGTGGCGCAGGAGCAGATCCGATCGCGCGATCACCGTGACCTCGACGCCGTACGACGAGAAGATGTGCGCGAACTCGGCGGCGACGAAACCGCTGCCGATGATGCCGAGGCGGCGGGGCAGCTCGGGGATCCGCATGATCGTGTTCGAGGTGTGGTACCCGACCTCCTCGAGACCGGGGATCAGCGGGATCACCGGGCGACTGCCGGCCGCGATCACGAACCGGTCCGCGGAGAACACGCTGGTCGTGCCGTCGTTGCCGTCGACAGTCAGCTCCTTGACCCCGCTGAACCGGCCGGTGCCGTCGTACACATGCACGTTGGCGTTGTCGGGGTGGTGGTGCCGGTACTCCGAGCCGCCCGCCGAGATCGGGTCGATCCGGCCGAAGATCCGGTCCCGGACTTCCGGCCAGCGGACCCCGACCAGTTGCTCGTCGACGCCGTACCGGGAACTGACCGACGGCGTGGCGGCCAGGTCGGCGGTGTGTACGAACATCTTCGTCGGGATACACCCGACGTTCAGGCAGGTGCCGCCGAACACACCGCGCTCGACGATCGCCACCTTCCAGTCCTTGAACCGGTGGTTCACGATCGTGTTCCCGGAGCCGGTGCCGATGATGACGAGATCGTAATGAGTCACACCCCATTGTGGGGGTGACGCCAAAGAACCTGCGATGAACCCACCAACCGGGGATCATGGACAGGTGGCGGTCGGTGAACTGAAGGGCGCGAACGGGACGGTTGGCTGGGACGGCGCGGGGATGCTCCGCGTGCGGTACGACGGCTCGCCGGCCGGACTGAGCAAGCTCAGCAGTTCGCTCCGTGAGCGGCTGGGCGAGCGGGTCGTGCCGATCGAGGCGGTCCGGGCGGTCGAGGTGGGGTCGGAGCTACGGCTGATCCTGCGGGAGGGCGCCGATCCGCTGCAGTCGGTGCGGGGTGGGCTTTTCGACGCGTTGATCGACCCCTACCGGTTCCCGTTCGATCCGGGTGATCGGGAGCTGGCCGAGCGGATTGCGGCCGACCTCAGGATCACGCTCGCACGGAGAGATGTTCCCGCGACTGCCTCCGTGCGGTGGCTCGTTGCACCGCCGGCGGCGCCGGATCGGCTCGAAGGGCGGGACGCGACGCTGTCCGTGGCGAACGGGAGGCTGGTGTTCGCCTATCCGCGGACGGCCGGGCGGCGGAAGCGCGCGGACGGCGACCCGTGGTCGGTACCGCTGCCCGACATCACCGACGTCGAGTGGGCGCCGAACCAGGGGCGGTTCGACCGTGGCGGCTACCTCCGGGTCAGTACGGTGCGCACGTCGCCCGAGCGGCCCAAACCGCGCCACGACCCGGCGGCGATGCTGACCGCACGGCACACCGACGTCGACGCCCTCTTCTTCGCCGCCAGGCTCCTGACGCGCATCCGGCCTTAACCCTCAGGGGCCTCATCCGGCCGGCCTCAAGCGACCTGCGGACCCTTCTCCTTGATCGGAGCAGCGTCGATCAGGGCCTTTTCGCCGAGGAGGTCGGACTGTGGGAGCACCTCGAGGTGCGGGCGGGGCAGCAGCCGTGGCCGGATGGCCAGGCCGCGCCTACGGGAGAAGTACAGGACCGAGGCGGCCGTGCCGATCACGGTCAGCCCGCCGCCGACGAGCAACGAATAACGGGCGCCGAACTCCTGCCCGACCCATCCGATCAGCGGCGAGCCGATCGGCGTACCGCCCATCAGGACCGTCATGTACAGCGCCATCACCCGGCCGCGCATGGTCGGCTCGATGCTGAGCTGCATGGTCGCGTTGGCCGAGGTCAGCATCGTCAGCGACGCCAGTCCGACCAGCGGAAGGACCAGGGCGAACGTCAGGTACGTCGGCATCAGCGCGCTCACGATCTCGAACGCACCGAACGCCAGCGCCGCGCCGAGCACCAGGCGAGCGCGGATCCGGACCCGGCGAGCCGCGAGCAGCGCACCCGAGAGTGAACCGATCGCGAGCACCGAGCCGAGGATGCCGTACTCCCCGGCGCCCTTGTGGAAGACCTCGGTCGCCATCAGCGCGGAGGTGAGCTGGAAGTTCAGCCCGAACGTGCCCGCGAAGAACACCGCGACCAGGACCATCATCAGGTCCGGCCGGCGCCACAGGTAGCGCATGCCGTCGCGGATCATGCCCTTCTCGCGCCCGGCGACCTTCGGGGTGTGCAGCTCGGAGACCCGCATCATCCGCAGCGACACGATCACCGCGGCGTAGGTGAACCCGTTGACCAGGATCACCGGGCCGGTGCCGATCCAGCTGATCAGCAGGCCGGCCAGCGCCGGGCCGAGCAGGCGGGCGGCGTTGAAGGACGCCGAGTTCAGCCCGACGGCGTTGGAGAGCTCGTCACGGCCGACCATCTCGACCACGAACGACTGCCGCGCCGGGGCGTCGAAGGCGGTGCCCAGACCGAAGAGCAGCGCCAGCAGGTACACATGCCAGGGCTGAACCACGCCGGCGATCGTCAGACCGCCCAGTGTCAGGGCGACGGAGGCCATCGCGACCTGGGTCACGGTCAGGACCTGCCGCTTCGGGAAGCGGTCGGCGACGAGTCCGGCGTACGGACCGAACAGGAGGGCCGGGAGGAACTGCAGCCCGGTCACGATGCCGAGCGCCGTCCCGGAGTGGGTCAGCTCCAGGACCAGCCAGTCCTGGGCGACGCGCTGCATCCAGGTGCCGACGTTCGAGACGATGGCGCCGGTGGCGTAGAGACGGAAGTTACGAACTTTGAACGCGCGGAACGTCGGGCTCATGAACCTGCCAGACGTTCCAGCACGGGGGCTGCTTTACGCAGGATGTCGCGCTCCTCGGGAGTCAGTTGCTTGAGTTTCGTCTGCAGCCACTCGTCGCGGCGCCGGCGGTTGGCCACGATCAGCTCGTCGGCCTTGGCGGTGAGCTCGACCATGATCTGGCGCTTGTCGGTCGGGTGCGGGCGGCGGACGACCAGGCCCGCCTCCTCCATGTTGGTCACGACCCGCGTCATCGACGGCGGCTTCACCTGCTCGTGGGAGGCCAGCTCGCCGATCGTCATCGCGGCGTGCTTGGACAGCGCGCCGAGCACGCTGAGCTGGTTGGCGGTGAGGTCGTGACCAGGCTCACGCTGCCGCCGGATCTGCCGGGACAGCCTGAGGGTGGACGACCGCAGGGCACTCGCCAGCCCGACGTCACTCTTGACCTGCTGGGCTACGACTTCGGGCATACCTTTACCTTAACTCATTACCTTTGCTAAGGAAAACGCCCGCTTGACCGCCGGTATTCCCGCCGACCGCTAGAGTTCGCGGACATGGGGACGAGTGCTGAGCTCGCGCGGTACGAGCAACGCTTCCGGCGGGCCGGGCTTCCGCTGTTCATCGAGGACTTCTCGCCGACGCACGACATCTACACGCGCGCCACGCCGCTGCTGGCGCTGGTGTTCCTGGCGGAGATGCTCGGAGCCACGTCATTGGACTGGCCGGCCTGGGTGAATCTGCTGGCCGCACTCGGCGCACTGGTGGTGCTGATCGCGGGATTCGGCCTGCTGAACGGCTACCGTGGCCGGCCGTTCTGGTCGCTGCCGACGCGCTTCGGTCTGCCCGAGCTGGCCGTGTTCGTCCTGCTTCCGGCGCTGTTGCCGCTGCTCACCCAGGGTCAGGTCCGGCAGTTCTTCGGAATTGCCGTGGGCAACCTCCTGCTGATCGGCATCGTGTACGTCGTCGTCGGCTACGGCCTGATCGCGACGACGTACTGGGGTCTGCGCACGCTGGCCACCGAGCTGGGCAACTCGGTGGCCAGCCTGGTCCGGGCGCTGCCGCTGCTGCTGGTGTTCTCACTGGTGCTGTTCGTGAACACGGAGATGTGGCAGGTCTTCGCCGGGATGCCGGTGGTCTTCATCGTGTTCGCCGTACTGGCGTTCACGCTGCTCAGCACGCTGTTCCTGCTGATCCGGCTGCCGCGGGAGGTCGACGCGATCGAGCGGGACGCGGGCTCCGGCCCACCACTGCGCAGGATCCAGCGCTTCAACCTCAGCATCAGCCTGGTGATCCGGCAGTGGCTGCAGGTCTTCGTGGTCAGCGCCGGCGTCGGCCTGTTCTTCGTTGCCTTCGGCATGCTCGCGATCAGTCAGCACATCTACGACCAGTGGGGCATCAGCCCAGGCTCATGGGCCTACCACATCGACCTGCTGCACCATCCGATCCTGATCAGCGCCGCCCTCGTGAAGGTTGCCATTGGCATCGCCAACTTCACCGGTCTGTACTACTCGATTGCGCTCCTGACCGACTCGACCTACCGAACCGACTTCCTCGACAACCTCAGCACCGAACTCCGCGACCTCTTCACGGCCCGGACCGAGTACCTCCGGCTACGCTCCGAAGAGCTCGTCGACGCGAGCTGACCAGGCCGGGTACTTCACCGCCTTCTCGGCCACTTCGGCGTACATCGCCCGGCCGACCTCCGGGTCGTCGTCACCGAACCGGACGGCGCTCATCCGCTCGAGCTTGTCGAGGATCAGCTCGTCGCCGGCCAGGTGCACCGGGTCCCAGGTGTACCGCTTGAACGCCTCGAGGTCGGGTAGCGCCGCGAGGTACGCATGGGTAAACCCGTCGGCAGGGTCACCCAGATCGGCCCCGACGACACCGAACGCGGTCGACTCCAACGACGCCGTACGACGCATCGCCGCGAGCACCTCGTCCCGCTCCGCCGGGGTCACCGTGTCCTTGAACCGGAACCTGAGCACATTCACGAACATCTCGTCCTCCTTGGATCTGCACTGGTGAGTGCAGATTACAACACTCGGAGGTTTGATGGGATAACCTTGCCGGGTGACAACGACGCGAGGACGGATCGACAAGCGACAGGCGATCCTGGCTGCCGCGTTCACGGTGTTCGCGCGGGACGGGTATCGCCAGACCACGCTCGACGCGGTCGCAGCCTCGGCGCGGGTCGCGAAGCACACGATCTACAACCATTTCGACGACAAGCAGACGCTGTTCAGGGCGGCCGTCGTGGCCCTTGCCGAGGACGCGCGGGCCCGGAACCTCGCCGTACTCGAAGACCTGCGACCTGACCGCGACCCGGTCCAGGCACTGACCGAGGTCGGCATCCGGCTCGCGGAGTGCTACTGCGACGAGAGGTCGTTCGCACTCCGCCGGCTGTTGCAGGCCGAGCTCACCAATCTCCCGGATCTGCCGGGGCTCGTCGATGCGCACGCAACCGGCCCGATCAACGCAGCCTTGGCCGACCGGCTCGCCAGACTCGCTGTCGCCGGCCGGTTGCGGCTCACCGACCCGGATGTGGCCGCCGAGCAGTTCGGCGCCCTGCTGTGCGGTCCGCTGGAGTCCCGGTCACAGCTCGGCACCCGGACGATCCCACCCGCCGAGCAGGCCGAGGTCGCGACGAACGCCGTCCGGACGTTTTTGCGTGCCTTTGGCAACGAATAGGGTCAGGTGAGCCAGTCGCCGAGGGGACCGATGGCGAAGTAGACGACGAAGAGGGCGGCGACGACCCAGAGGAGCGGGTGGATCTGGCGGGCCTTGCCACGGACGGTCTTGAGGATCACGTACGCGACGAAGCCGGCGCCGATGCCGGCCGAGATCGAGTACGTGAACGGCATCAGGATGATCGTCAGGAACGCCGGGAACGCGACCTCGATGTCGTCGAAGTCGATCCCCTTCACCTGCGTCATCATCAGGAACCCGACCAGGATCAGCGCCGGGGTCGCCGCCTCGTACGGGACCAACGTGACCAGCGGCGCGACCACCATCGAGATCAGGAAGCAGATCCCGGTCACCACGCTCGCCAATCCGGTCCGCGCGCCTTCCCCGACACCGGACGCGGATTCGATGTACGACGTGTTGCTCGACACGGATGCGGCACCACCGGCGGCGGCCGCGAGGCTGTCCACGATCAGGATCCGCTGCGCGTTCGGCGGGTTGCCGTCCTTGTCGAGCAGGCCGGCCTCGGCGCCGATCGCGGTCATCGTGCCCATCGTGTCGAAGAAGTCGGCCAGCATCAGCGTGAAGATCAGCAGCACCGCCGACACCACGCCGACCTTCTCGAACGAGCCGAACAGGCTGAACTCGCCGATCGTGTCCAGATTGGGCTTGGTGAACCAGTCGTCCGGCAGCTTCGGCACGCTCAGGCCCCAGCCGCCGGGGTTGTCCGCCGTCCGGGCACCGACGTTCGCGACCGCCTCGATGATGATCGCGAGGATCGTGGCGGCCAGGATGCCGATCAGGATCGCGCCCTTCACCTTCCGCGCGTACAGCGTGATGATCAGGATCAGGCCGACCACGAACACCAGCACCGGCCAGCCCCGAAGGTTGCCGCCGACACCGAGCTCGACCGGCGGGCCACCGGCGGCAGCGGGTCGCCGGACGAAGCCCGCGTCGACGACACCGATGAACGCGATGAACAGGCCGATGCCGACGCTGATCGCGATCTTGAGCTGCAACGGGACCGCCTCGAAGACCGCCTTGCGGAACCCGGTCAGCACCAGGACCAGGATGATCAGGCCCTCCAGCACGACCAGACCCATGGCGTCGGCCCAGGTCATCTTGGTCGCGACCGAGAACGCGATGAACGCGTTCAGGCCGAGGCCGGTCGCCAGCGCGAGCGGGAAGTTCGCGACCACACCCATCAGGATCGTGACCACTCCGGCCACCAGCGCGGTCGCGACCGCGATCTTGGCGATCGACGCGGCCGGATCGGTCCCGCCGCCGACGAACTGGCCGGTGCCGTCCTTGACGGTGCCGATGATCAGTGGGTTCAGCACGACGATGTAGGCCATCGTGAAGAACGTGACCAGCCCACCGCGGATCTCCCGGCTGACCGTGGAGCCGCGTTCGCTGATCTTGAAGAACGAGTCGAAGACGGTGGATCCGGACCGGGCGACGGCAGCCTTGGACGAGCTCATGAGCGCATAGTGCCAGTTCGCATGGTCTGGTTGCGAGCACTAATCGCAGCTGGGTCTAAGGTTGAGGCTGTGACGGAGGAGCAGGCGGCGCCCAAGAAGCGCAACGACCCGACGAGTCAGCTGGCCCGCGGTGAGCTGGTCCACGCCGAGGTGAAGCCGCTCGACCTGTCCGGCATCCCCAGCGTGATCACCGGCATCACGCTCTGGGTGGTTGCGTTCGTCGTGCTCCTCGTCTTCCGCCACGACCTCGCCAAGGACGACCTCGACTGGTGGCTCTGGGTCCCGGTCGCCGGCTTCGGTCTCGGCCTCGTCGGCCTGTGGTACTGCACCCGCCGCTGGAAGGCCATCCAAGCCGGCCACCGCCCAGCCACCGAAGACTGACCGACGGACACCGCCCCGACAGGCGATGTCCGTCGGTTCGTTGCCTGGGTTATTTCACTTCGTACGCGCGGGTGATGGTTTGGGCCAGCTGGTTACCTGCCGAGTCCTGGGCTTGGGCTCGGAGCGTGATGTAGCCGGCGGCGGGTTGGTTGAGGTGGGCATTCCAGGTGTTCGCGCTGGTTCGGGTCACGCGGACCGGGGTCCAGGTGTGGCCGTCGTCCGTGGAGGACTCGAGGGTTAGCGCGGTGATCGGGTGTTGGGGCGCCTGGAACGCAGTCTGGACGGTGACCGGGAAGGCGAAGTTGCCTCTCGGTGCGCGGTTGGATTCGTCGAGGGCGGGCGTGTAGCGGACATTCAGGAGTGGGAGTGCGGTGTTCACACCGTCGGGCGTCTGCTTCGAGCGAAAGGTGTAGTCGGAGCTGATCTCGGTCGAGAGGTTGGTGAAGGCGGGCTCAGCGGCACGCTTGATCACCTTGCTCAGCCGGTACGTCGCCGCACCGGACGGCAACGCGAACGTCTGCAACTGCAGTGCATCGGTCGACGCGATCTGCTCGCCGTTGCGGTACAGCGTGGTCTGTTCCGAGCCGATTCTCGTCTCGCCAAGGTTGTCCGGCGTACCGTCCGCGAAGGCCGGCGTGTAGACCGACAGACTGTTGCCGTCGCGCGATACCCACGGGAGCGGCCGGCGTCCGGGGTTGCCGGTCCGCGGGTCTGGCAGGCTCGGCCCGAAGACTCCACGCTGCCAGTTGAGCTTCGTCGTACGCCCGGCCTTGTAGGTCGTCGACGGCGACTCGACCACCGCGAAGTAGTCGTACCCGTCCTCGGGCGTGAATCGGTACAGCTCGTTGGTGAACGACCACACCACACCCTTGGTGGAGTAGTACTCGTCCCGCTGGAACGGCAGCCGCATCGCGATCGCCGGCACGAACACGAACGCCGGCGGGTGACCGGCCGTGGCGAGCGCCGGGAAGCTGTAGTTGTTCGCGCTGATCCCGTCCACTCCGGCGTACGACGCGTCCATGTGGGCGTAATCGTGAGCCGCCGTGATCAACGACGGCTTCGCCGGGATCTTGCCTGACCAGGTCATCACGTCGTGGTAGTAGTACGGGCTGTTCAGGTACGGCTCGTTCTCCGTACCCTGACCATCCGCCATCCCGGCCCAGCTGGCATCGGCAAATGCAGTGAAGTTCTTCGCGATGCCAGTCGTGTTCGGTACGACGTACAGCTCCGGCACGTACGCCGGATCCGTCAGATTCGTCACCCCGACGCCGCTGATGTAGTTCTGGTCCCCGACAGGCCGGACGAATCCGACGCCCGCGGTCACCGCGGTCGCGCCGGTCACCGGCGGTCGGGTCGCCACCTTCACCGCTCGGCGGCCGTCCAGGACAATCGGACCGGCCTTGGCGATCACGAGGTCCGGCTCGCTGAAGTACGTGACGTCCTTGAAACCACCGCCATCGGAGTTGAACGTCGCCTCGTACCCATCGACGATGTAGTGCCCGGCCGGCAGGTCCACGTCCGAGCCTGCTTCGACGGAGTAGATCTGCTGGCGATCAACATCGAGGAAGTAGCTACCGGCAACATGTGTCGCGTCGTTGGTTGCCACGGCACCGCTTCGGTCCAGCATCTGCAGTGTGTGCGGATAGGTCGTCACTTCCTTGCCCACACCAACGGTGCTGCGGATCACCTGACCATTGCCGCTGGCAACAAGCCATGCATCGTAAGCGCCCTCGGCCTCCGGGCCTGACATCGTCGCAGTGACATCGACAGTCGCACTTCCGTGCGCCGGAACCATCACCGATGCCCGGCTCAGCCGGAACACTGAAGCGCCCTCGAGCTTCAGCGACAGCCGCACTGCGGAAGCTCCGTCGTTGAAGTACGTCACCGGCTTGGCCACGGGCTTGTCGTCCGCATGGGGCGCCTTCTGCAGTCCGAAGTTGAGCGCGCTGGGGAGGGCGAGAACCGTCTGTTGCAACGCATGTGCGACATCGACTCGACCCGCGCCTTGCGTGTAGATCCCCTGACCGGCCAGCCCGAGCGCCGACCCCATCAAGGCGGACTTCAGTTGCGGAGCCTTCCAGTCCGGATGCGCCTGTGCGAGCAGCGCGGCCGCGCCGGACACATGCGGAGCGGCCATCGAGGTGCCCGAGAGTTCGGCGTACGACGCGTTGACCGCATACGGATCCAGTGGGGCGCCGGCGGCCCGCGCGGCCACGATCTTGCTCCCCGGCGCGGAGATGTCCGGCTTGACGGCCAGGTCGGTCAGCCGCGGACCCTGGCTGGAGAAGTCGCTGTGCCCGTCCGCTTTGGTGACTGAGGCAACCGACAGGGCGGCGTCGGCGGTGGACGGCGCAGAGACCGACCCCTCGAGTCCGAAGTTCCCCGCCGACACCACGAACAGCGCACCGGTCTCGGCGGTCAGCTTGTTGATCGCCTGGGAGAGTACGTCGGTGCCGTCGGTCGGACCGCTGCCGATGCTCAGGTTGATCACGCGCGCACCGGACGTCGCGGCCCACTCCATGCCGGCCAGGATCGCGGACTGCTCACAGTTCTGCGAGGCACACACCTTGCCGATCATCAGGTCGGCATCCGGCGCGACCCCGCGGTACTTGCCATCCGACGCGGCGCCTGTGCCCGCGACCGTCGATGCGGTGTGCGTCCCGTGGCCGACCGTGTCCTTGACGTCGTTCTCGTCGACCGTGCCGTCGTCTTCGGAGGTGGTGAAGCCCTTCGTCGCGATCACCCGGCCCTTCAGGTCCGGGTGGGTGGCGTCGTACCCGGTGTCGAGCATGGCGACCTTGACGCCCTTGCCGGTCAGCCCGGCCTGCCACGCGGCCGGTGCGCCGATCTGTGGGACGCTGCGATCGAGCATCGGCGTGACTCCACCGTCCAGCATGACCTTCGTGACCGTCCCGGCTAGACCGGTACGCCGTTTAGCCGCCGTACTGTTCATCCAGTTCGACCACAGGTCACCGGCCTGGGACCGCTCCTGCCCGATCGCCACCGCGTCGACGATCGGCAGAGTCCGCTTGACCTGCGTGCCTTCCGGGAGAGCCGACCGTACGGCGTTCGCGCTGCCGTTCGCGCCGTACTGGACCAGAAGCGGCAACCGCGGCGCCGACTTGTCGTCCAGGCCGAGATTCGCGAGCAGGGCAACGTCGAACAGCTTCGCATCGACCACGCCGGCAGTCACAAGCGGAGCCGCGTCCAGCGGGATCACCAGCTGCTGGTTGCCGAACGCAAGCTTGTGGAACGCCATCTTGTCGCGGCCGGGCCCAGGCTTGACGTCGACGACCGTGATACCGGTGCCGGTACGGCGGGCGATCACCTGGTCGCCGGTCACGAGCGTGACCGTCAGCGGCGTGACGGAGTCGACGTTCCGGGTCGCATCCAGTGGCGCCACCGTTGAGATGGTGGGTTGTGGGCTGCTTTGGGTGCCGGCCGCCGGTGGGACCGCGGCGGCGAGTGGCAGGAGGCCGACGACGGCGAGCGTCGCGAACCTCCGGCTCCGGGAGCTGGGCAAGATTCACCTCGTGTGAGTGGGCGGTTACGCCTACTCTTGCCCGAACCCCACCGGCCCCTTCTCACAGGCTGGAGCCGCCCAGCTCGTCAAGGTGTTCCGGGCGGCTGTTGTTCGCGGTGCAGCGTGAGCTCTTCGGCAAACTCGCAGGTCGAGGCTTCGATGACCTGAGGTACCGGCACGGTGCGGGTGATCAGGCCTCGGTGAGGTCGTCGTCGGACTCGGGCTCGGCGGCGGCCTCTACCTCGATCTGGGTAGCGTCCGAATCGGCGAGCTCGTCGGCGGCGCGGTCGGTGAGGTCGACCTCGGCCTCGACCGCGTCGGTGTCGTCGACCTCAGCCTGAAGGTCGGCGTCAATGATCACGGCCGAGGTGGTCAGCTCGAGGGCGTCGTACCCGGTGGTGTCGAAGGCGTGCTCGGCGACCGGCGGCTCGGAGATGTCGATGACGGTGTCGGAGTGGGCTCCGCAGCCGTAGTCGTAGGCGACAACGCGGCCATCGCCCGGCGCCATCTCGTTCGTGCAGGCGCCGAAGGCCTGACCGAGGCTGTCGGCCAGACGGATCCAGTAGCCACACGAGTTGCACTTGTACGGCACGGCCTGGGCGATCGCGGCGGACGGGCCGAAGTCTCCGGCGTACCAACGCTCTGCCGCTTCTTCGCGCCCGAACGGCGAGAGCACGCGCTCGCGGCCCAGTCCGAGCTCCTCGACGACCGCGAGCACGTCATCCGGAGCGCCGGTGTCGGTGAAGCCGGGCTCGAGGCGCGGGTCGTCCGGAAGCGTCGGGAACAGGTCGCCGGGGCGCAGGTCGCCGGGCTGGACCCGATCCGACCACGGCACCCACACCGGCGCGACGATCGCCTCACTGCCGGGCAGCATGACGACCTCGTTGACGGTGACCGTTTTCGCGCGGGAGGCGCGGGTGACGGTGACCGCCCAGCGCCAGCCGCGATACCCGGGATGGGTCGAGGCGAAGTAGTGCGTGACGAGGCGCTCACCCTCGACCTGGTGACCGAGGTGCTCGCCGATCTGCGCGGCGCCGGCCTCGGCGATCGCGGCCTCGCGCGCCGGTTCCACGGCGGCGACACAGACGGCGTCGGCCTTGGAACGCACCGGGTCGGGAGTTCTGACGGGAGTCACAATCGCCCATTCTCGCACGCCCGACACAATGCTCCGAACCCCCCGTGGACCGTCCGCATTCCACCGATCCCACGCGCGGTGACTGCGGTCTGTCCCCGGGAAGAGGCAGGATGGTTCCATGCACCCCGCGGACCCGTCCGACCCGAAGGCGACGCCATCCGGCGAGCCCTCGCGCGGCGGCACGGGAAACGGTCGCCCCAGCAGCCCCGGGAGCCGTCCTGCAAGCGGCACCGGGAGCGGTCGCGCGGGTGGCGGCCGGGATGCAGCTGCGGGGAAGTCTGCCGGCGAGCGGCTGGCCGGGGCGCGGGAGAAGTTGGGGATCGCGGGGAAGAAGGTCGGCCACGCGTCGAAGATCGGCGCCGAGGGTGTCGCGTCCGCGTCGAAGAAGACGGCCACGGTCGGCGGGAAGGTCGGCCGGGCGACCGGCCGGCGGATCAGCGGGCTCACCGGCGCCCAAGGAGCACGCGAGTCGGGACTCTCCCGGCTGATCGAGCTGGGCGCGGTCAACGCCGCCGGCGACACCGCCTTCGCCGTATCACTGGCCGGCACCGTGTTCTTCACCGTCCCCAGCGACCAGGCCCGGGACCGGGTCGCGTTGTTCCTCCTGCTGACGATGGCGCCGTTCGCGTTGATGGCTCCGCTGATCGGCCCGATCCTGGACCGGTTCCGGCACGGTCGCCGGTGGGCGATCGGGGCGACGCTCGGCCTGCGCGCGTTCCTGGTCTGGAGCCTCGCCTCCTCGATCTCCGGCGGTGGCTCCGCCTGGCTGTATCCGGCCGCGCTCGGCTGCCTCGTCGCATCCAAGGCGTACGGCGTCACCCGGGCCTCCGCCGTACCACGGCTGCTGCCCAAGGGGATCACCCTCGTCACGGCCAACTCCCGGATCTCGCTGGCCGGTGTCGCCGGTGCGACGATCGGAGCCGGGATCGCGGGTGCGTTCGCCGCGATCGGGCCGGCGTGGTCACTGCGCTGGGCCGCCGTGGTCTATCTGGTCGGGTTGATCCTCGCGATCCGTCTACCCGCCGCGGTCGACTCCCCCGCCGGCGAAGAGATGACCGGTACGGCGGGACGCGATGCGAGGCGGCGTGCGATCACGGCAGCCGTATCGCGCGGGATCCGCTGCAATCTCGGGCTGCGGTTCGTGTCCGGGTTCCTGACCATGTACTTGGCGTTCCTGCTCCGAGATCAGCCGATCAGCGGGATCAACGGAACCCTCGCGGCCGGTGCGGTGATCGCCGCGGCCGGGCTCGGCAACAGCGCCGGGACCCTGATGGGATCGTTGCTCAAGGCCCGTAAACCCGAGGGCGTCGTTCTGGTCGTGCTGCTCGCGGACGCGGCGGTCGCGGTCGGGGTGGCGGTGTTCTACGGGCTCCCGCTGCTGATCGCGCTCGGTCTGGTCGCCGGTCTCTGCAGCTCGCTCGGCA
This sequence comes from Kribbella sp. NPDC055071, assembly GCF_053608045.1. Lineage (NCBI taxonomy): Bacteria > Bacillati > Actinomycetota > Actinomycetes > Propionibacteriales > Kribbellaceae > Kribbella > Kribbella sp. NPDC055071. The sequence goes on along the minus strand of NZ_JBSGUS010000026.1, from coordinate 3,567 downwards.
AGCTGTCGCTGGACGCGATGATCCAGCGTGACGTGCCGGAATCCGTGCGTACGTCGGTCTTCGCCCGGTCGGAGACCGTGCTTCAGCTCGCCTGGGTGATCGGCGGCGGCTGCGGCATCGTGCTGCCGCTGATCCCTCGCCTGGGCTTCGGCTTCCTGGCCGTCGTGCTCGTGATCGTGGTCTTCCTCGTGCTGCGGATGCGTCCTGCGCCGCAGCCCGCCGCCGGTCCGCTCAAGCCCGGCGGCCTCGGCGGCCCCCGCTCCGGCGATACCCGTCACCGCCCTCAGGACACTGCACCCGACCACACTCCGCCCGACCACACTCCGCCCGACCACACTGCGCACGACCACCCGGACAGCACGACCCGGACCATCCTCACCACCAGCGTCGCCGAGCAGCGCGCCAACCGGGCCCAACGCTCCGGCGGGCACGACGAGCCCACCATCGAGTGGAACGCCGACCCTTCACGCCGACCCGAACCCCCGCCCACTCCCCCGTCCACTCCCCCGGCCGATCAGCCGGTGAGCCGCTGGTGGAGCGGCCAGCCTGACGAAGACGACGACTCCACCACCGACGGATCCGAAGAACCGACAGTCGAACGCGACCGAGGCGTCTTCCGCCGCCGCCCCGGCGGCGACACCCCCCGCCGCCCTCCGCGCTGAACAGCGCCCCCACGCCACCCTCCCCGCTGAGCAGCACCCCCCACGCCCCCCGCCGCACTGAGTGGCACCTCCGCGCCCGCCGCTGAGCGGCACCTCGGCGCCCGCCGCGCTGAGTGGCACCTCGGCGCCCGCCGCGCTGCGCGGCACGCAAGCGGCGGCCGAGTGGAGTACTCGGCCGCCGCGGTGGTGGGGGGATCAGGAGGTGAGTTGGAGCTGGTTGGAGTCGTCGGTGGGGGTCGGGGTTTCGGTCGGGGTTGGCTGCTGCGGGGTGTGGGTGGTGCCTCGGAGGGTGAGGACGCTGGCTACTGCGGTGGTGAGGAGGAGTACGCAGCCGACGATCGCGACCACGGTGAAGCTGTGGGTGAAAGCGTGGCGGGCGGTGTTGAGCAACGCATCGGCCGCTTGGCCCGGAAGGTGGGTGGCTGCAGCGGTCGCGGACGGCAGACCTTCACGCAGCGGGCCGGATGCGTTGGCGGGCAGGTCCGAACGGTAAGCCGCCGTACCGATCGAGCCCAGGACTGCGATGCCCAGAGCGCCGCCGAACTCGGCGCAGGTCTCCATCACCGCTGACGCCGAGCCGGCGCGCTGCGGGTCGACCGAACCAACCACGGCCTCGGTGACCAGCGACATCACCATCACCAGACCCGCCGCGAGCAGGCCGGCGCCGGTCAGCACCACGGCCAGGGACGAATCCGGGTGCAGCTGGGTGAGAACGCCGTACCCGGAAGCAGCCAGGACGAACGCGCCACCGATCACATACGCGCGGTCCATCTTCCCGGCGAGCACGGCGGCAAGCGGTGCGGCGCCACCGACCACGACAGACGGTGCAAGCGACCACAACGCCGCCTTGAACGGGCTCAGGCCGTGCACGAGCTGCAGGTACTGAGTCAGGAACACCGCGTTGCCGACCAGCGCCAGGGTGCCGACGGTGTTGGCCGCGAGCGAACCACTGAACGCGCGGTTGCGGAACATCGACAGATCGAGCATCGGGTGCTTGGCAGTCCGCTGCCGCTGGACGAACAGGATCCCGAAGACCAGCCCGGTCACGATCGCAGCCACCGGCAGCGTGGAGAACCCGTTCGCCGCCAGCTCCTTGATCCCCCAGATCACCGGCAGTACGGCGGCCAGCGACAGCGCCGACCCGATCAGGTCGAACCGTCCACCGGTCGGCGCCTTGAACTCCGGCAGCAGGGTCGGCGCGAGTACGAGCAGCAACAGCATCGCCGGGGTGTTGATCAGGAACACCGAACCCCACCAGAAGTGCTCGAGCAGGAAGCCGCCGAGCACCGGGCCGAGGGTGATCCCGCCCATCATCACCGCGCTCCAGAACGCGATCGCCTTCGACCGCTGCGCCTGGTCGTGGAACATGTTCCGGATCAGCGCCAGGGTGGACGGCATCAAGGTCGCACCACCGATGCCGAGGACGGCGCGGGCCGCGATCAGCTGCTCGGGGTTCTGTGCGTACGCCGCGGCCACGGACGCGAGACCGAAGGCGACCGCGCCGAAGATCAGCAGCTTGCGCCGCCCGATCCGGTCACCGAGCGAGCCCATGGTGATCAGCAGGCCGGCGAGCACGAATCCGTAGATGTCGAAGATCCACAGCTGTTCGGTCGCGGTGACGCCGAGGTCCGCGCTGATGAACGGGACCGCGAAGTACAGCACCGACACATCCATCGAGACCAGCAGCAGCGGCAGTGCGAGCACGCCGAGCGCGATCCACTCCTTGCGTCCCGCTCGTTCCGTCGTACTCATGACACCCTCCCGGGGATCTGTCTACGCCGCACACTGTGTGCGCCATACACAGACCATACACATCACTGTCTATGGTGTAAACAGATAGAGTGAAAGCCATGGAGAACGAACTGCCGCGGGTGCTTCAGCAGCTCTGGGGGATTGAAGGGCCGACGCGGCCGGGACCCAAGCCTGCATTTCAGCTCAGCGACATCGGGCGGGCGGCGATCAAGTTGGCCGACCTGGGCGGGCTCGGTGCGGTGTCGATGAGCAAGGTGGCGGCCGAGCTCGGCTTCACGACGATGTCGCTCTACCGCTACATCGAGGCCAAGGACGATCTGTACGTCGTGATGCTCGACGAAGCGTTCGGACCGCCGCCCGAAATGAGCCACCTCAGCGGCGGCTGGCGGGAGCGGATCACGGCCTGGGCAGAGGCGTTCCAGGCGTCGCTCCAGCACCACCCGTGGATCCTGCAGGTGCCCGTGGTCGAACCACCGCTCTCACCCAACCAGCTGGGCTGGATGGAGGCGGGTCTGCGCGCGTTCGACGACACGCCACTGACGCCGGCAGACCGGCTGTCGGCGATGCTGCTGGTCAACATCTACGTCCGAGGTACGACGCAACTCACCGCGGGCATGTACAGCCTGAAGCCCGAGGAGGCCGCCGCGGCCAGCCTGCGGTACGTCCAGCGGCTGCGATTCCTCGCCGAGCCCAACAAGTTCCCGACCATCGCCGCCGGCCTGGACGAGCCCCAGGACTACATCGCGAACGACCCCTCGGACTTCTACTTCGGCCTGACCACAGTCCTCGACGGCATCGAGTCCCTGATCACCAAGCGCACCCCCTGAACCTCACACAGATATCCGACTCTTGCGCCGCGCGTGTGGGTCGATCAGACACCGCTCCGCGGCGGCTGACCTGCTACCGCCTCCGGCGGAGGCGCGGATCGCGGATCCGCCGCTCACCTGGTATGCGCAGAACGACTGTGCTGCGGCCCGGCCTTGCGGAGGAACTGTGGTGTCGCGGTCTCCGGGCTGCATGATCGTGCCAGTCGGCGCGGCGTGCATCAAGGGCGCCTACGGCGTCGCTGCGCGATCTTCGACCCTTGACCCACACCGCCCCGACCAGGGAAGGACGCAGCTGATATGGAGTGGTTGGTTGTCAAGAGGGCAGG
>NZ_JBSGUS010000025.1:0-92370 GCF_053608045.1 Kribbella sp. NPDC055071 | reverse complement strand
CGAGCGAGGAAACACCAGGCCCCCCAGAACACCCGCCAACCCGTGCGTCACTCCATACCGTCTATCCCGGAGCCGCTCACCCGAGTGGTCGCACATCGGACGTGATCACGGCGGTGAACCGCGGTCAGGCTGAAGGGCCGATCTAGATAGGCGGCAGCGTCATCACAGGGGCGAACCGCAGTCAGGCCGACGGACCGGCCCGCGTCGGGCGCCAGCGCGATCACGGTGGTGGGCCGTGGTGCGGCTGACGGGCCGATCTAGGTGGACGCCACCGTGATCACGGCGGTGGACTGTGGTGAGGCCGACGGGCCGATCTAGGTGGACGCCACCGTGATCACGGCGGTGGACTGTGGTGAGGCCGACGGCCGGGGTGGGGCACCGATGTGTTCACGGAGGTGGGCTGTGGTGACGGGCCGGTCTGGATGAAGCCGCGGCGTGATCACGGTGACGGATCGTAGTGGGTGGCGGTTCGGCGTGCCGCCGGGCAGACCTCACAGCAGCCGGCCGACGACGCGACGGGGCTGCCCCAACCAGGCGGTCTCCAACTCACGGGTTACCCCATGAGCTTGTCCCTTCTCCCACCGAAATCTCACCCGAGAACCGACAAACTCACCGGATAACCCACGAGATGGCAGCCCAGAAGCAGGTGTGGATCCCGGGATGTGGTCGGGGGTGTCCGGGTGACGGGATTCCCCTGGCAGGGAAGAGGGTCGGGAGGATCTTCTACCCGCAACGGGAAGAGATCCACCCCAGCCCGCGAGACACGGGCTGCTGGACCGGCGAGTGGGATGAATCTGCCCGGATCGCGAGACCCCAGCCCGGCACAGCCCCCCGCAAAACTGATTCGCGCACACCAGCAGACCGGGACCGGCCCGTCCACCGGACTCCGCAACCAACCACACCGAACCACACCAGCCCGCCACCACACCGACCAACCGGATCCACACCACCCGGCTCACAACTCCCCGCGGGATCCGCGTAGCTGCGTCCTTTCCTGGTCGCGGCGGTGTGGGTCAAGGGTCGAAGATCGCGCAGCGACGCCGAAGGCGCCCTTGAGGCACGCCGCCGTGACTAGCACCATCACGCAGCGGAGACCGCGAACCACAGTCCCTCCGCAAGGCCCCGACCCAACCACAGCCCCTCCGCAAGGCCCCAGCCACGGTCTCTCCGCAAGGGCCGACGCGACGACAGACCGCTCGCGCAAATCAGCTGAACGTGGATGCACCATCCGCGCCCCGCCGCAGGCGGCAACCGACGGAGCCGCCGCGAAGCGGTGACCGATCGAACCACATGTCCGACGCAACAGCCGGACATCCCATCAAGGAGGCGGGTGGTCAGACGTCTAGTTTGTCTGCTACGCCGCGGAGGACGGTGGCTACCTGGCGGGCGGCCTTGCCGTCGGGCTGGCGGCCGCGGCGGTAGCTCTCGCCGAGGTTGTCGAGGAGCTTGATCAGGTCCTCGATCACGAGCTGCATCTCTTCGGGCTTGGGCCGCATCGCCTTCGCCACCGACGGCGGCGGGTCGATCAGGCGGACCTGCAGGGCCTGCTCGCCCTTGCGTCCCTCGACGACACCGAATTCGACCTTCTGCCCCGGCTTGAGGTTGGTCACTCCCGCGGGCAGCGCCTCGGCCCGGACGTAGACGTCCCCGCCCTCCTCCTTGCTGAGGAAGCCGAACCCCTTCTCGGAGTCATACCACTTGACCTTGCCTACGGGCACGGGAACCCCTCTATCGAAAACAGACAGACGTCAATCGTCGGAACACGATCGGACAGGCGGCCGATCGGGAACCCAGCGTACGTGAACCGGCGCCGCGGCGCCTCCGGGAAACTACCCGATCCAGGAGGCTGCCCGCATCCGCGCGGACCCACACCTCATCGGTACTTCTCCGGATCCTTCAGCTGCTCGTTCATCGACCCGGACCGGAACCCGCGTTGGTCCAGCCGCGCGGCCCGGAACCCCTCGGCGACGACGGCGTCGACGAGCTCCTGGTGGTCCACCCGATCCAGCAGTCCGGCATCGATCTCGATCGACGCGGCCTCACCGAGATCACGGACGCGAACGTTCTGAACGCCGTACGCCGTGAGCCGCGAACGGACCGCTTGTTCGGCCCGATCGACCCGCGCCAACAGGTTCGGAGTGATGCGGATGCCGTACGCGATCCGGCTGGACAGGCACGCGGCCGCCGGCTTGTCGGAGGTCTCGAGCCCCCAACTGCGCGACGCTGCACGGATCTGCGCCTTGGTCAACCGGGCATCCTTCAGCGGCGTGATCGCACCCCGCTCGAAGGCGGCCCGGATCCCGGGCCGGAAGCCGGCGATCGCGTCGTCGGCGTTGGTCCCGGTCGCGATCACGGTGATGCCGAACTCGTCCGCGATCGGCTGCAGCGTCTCGACCAACTCGGCCTTGCAGAAGTAGCACCGGTCTCCGGCGTTGGCCTGATATCCCTCGCGGTCCATCTCGTGCGTGGCGGGCGTGACATGCCGTACGCCGATGCCGTCAGCGAACCGCGCCGCCGGCTCGAGCTCAGCGGCCGGCAGCGAGGGCGAGATCGCGGTCGCGGCGACCACGTTGGCCGGACCGATCGCCCGGGCCGCGGCAGCGAGCAGGAACGCGGAGTCGGCGCCGCCGCTGAAGGCGACCACCATCTTGTCGTAGCTCGACAAGCGCCGCATCAACGCTTCCAGCCGCTGCTCCAGCACGTAGGCGTCGAGCCAAGCAGGGAACTCGGTGAGGTCGTTCAGTACGACGTCCGCGCCGTACGCGCGAAGCTCGTCAGCGCTGAACGGGCCGGTCGCGACCGATACCGCCACCGCACCGGCCGCCCGCGCGCCGTCGATGTCGGCGGTGTGATCGCCGACGAAGATCGTGGCCTGGTGCTCGCGGAGCGCCGTACCCTTCTCGGCTCCATGCAGGTCGCCGACCGGCTCGTCGACGTCGAGGCCGAGGTGCTCGAGGTGCAGCCGCACCGACGGGGTGTACTTCGCCGAGACCACCATCGTCCGCCCACGCAGCGCGCGGATCGCGGCGAGCGACTCGGTCACGCCGGGCATCGGCAGGCTCCCGGTGATCGCGTGCTCCGGGTAGTGCTCGCGGTACCGCGCGACCATCGGGTCAACCTGCTCCGGCGGGAACCAGTTCGACATCTCCCAGGTCAGGGGCGGCCCGAGCCGGCTCACCACCAACGCGGAGTCGATCGGTACGCCGGTCTCCGCGGCCAGCAGGTCCCAGACGGCCTTGATTCCCGGCCGTGAGTCGATCAGCGTCATGTCCAGGTCGAACCCGACGACCAGTTCCGGAACGTCGAAGGTACTTCCCTGGGCGGGCTGGATCTCGGCGGTTGACACGTCCCCAACCCTACGTCGTCGGTTCCCGCTGCCGGTCTCGCATCCCGAAACGAGCCTTAAGTCTACTAATTCAGTTGGATTATAGGTATTAACCGAGAGGAGCCATCCCATGACCACCCAGCTCGAAGCACCACAACTCACCGTCACCAAGGCCGGCGGCGCGATCGGCGCTGTGATCGGCAATGTCGCGCTCGGCGGGGACCTGAGCCCGCAGACCGTTGCCGCGATCCTGCAAGCCCTGCTCGACCACAAGGTGATCTTCTTCCGCGGCCAGCACCACCTGGACGACGAAGGTCAGCTCGCCTTCGCCAAGTTGCTCGGTACGCCGACACTCGCGCATCCGACCTCGAAGAGCATCGAGGGCGCCGCGAACGTGCTGCCGATCGACTCCGACTACGGCCAGGCGAACAGTTGGCACACCGACGTCACGTTCATCGACCGGATCCCCGCGATCAGCCTGCTCCGGGCCGTCACCCTGCCGGCGTACGGCGGCGCGACCACATGGGCCAACACGGTCACGGCGTACGCGAACCTTCCCGTCGCACTGCAAGCGCTGGTGGATCGGCTGTGGGCGGTCCACAGCAACGTCTACGACTACGCCGGCCACAAGGACGAGAGCCGGATCGGTGGCGTGGACGTGAAGGTGGAGGAGCACCGCCAGCAGTTCGTGTCGAAGTTGTTCGAGACCGAGCACCCGGTGGTCCGCATTCATCCCGAGACCGGCGAGCGCTCGCTCGTGCTCGGTCATTTCGTCCGGCGTTTCGTCGGGTTCGGCTCGGCCGAGACAACGGCCTTGTTCGAGCTCTTGCAGAAGCGCGTCACGAACCTCGACAACACGGTCCGCTGGCAGTGGCAGCCGGGTGATCTGGCCATCTGGGACAACCGCGCCACCCAGCACTACGGCGTCGCCGACTACGACGATCAGCCGCGGCGACTGCACCGGATCACCCTGGCCGGCGACGTCCCGGTCAGTGTGGACGGCGTCCGCAGCACCCCGCGGACCGGCGACGCCGCGCACTTCTCGTCACTTGACAATTGATTTCGCTTTGTCCGCCACCTTGACACTGGAGTCGATTTTGTAAAGCATGATCCGCATGGACTCGTTCGCCGACCGGACCAAGCGCCGTTTGCGCGACGAACTGCTGGATGCCGCGTACGACGCGGTCGTCTCCGGCGGGTACGACGGGCTCCGGATGGCTGACGTGGCCCGTCGTACCGGGGTTTCGCGACAGACCGTCTACAACGAGCTCGGCGACAAGTGGGGTGTGCTGGAGGCACTCGTCGCCCGCGAGACCGAGCGATTCCTGGTGGAGGTCAACGCAGCGCTTGCCGAGCAGTCCGGCCCGATCGACGGTTTGCGGGCCGCGGTCGAGCGGGCACTCACGCTGGCGAGCGAGAACCCGCTCGTGAAGGCAGCCCTGAGCCAGCCAGGGTCCGATCAGGCCAGTCAGCTGCTGACCACACGGGGACAGCAGGTGCTGGAGCTGGCTCATCTCCGCCTGGATGCTCACGTCCGCGAGCACTGGCCGGAGGTGCCGGCTGAGGACGCGACCAGTTGTGTCGACGTCGCTCTGCGCGTCGTCCTGAGTCACATCGTCACTCCGGGCCCTCCCCCGGCGATCGTGGCCGCGCAGCTGAGTCGCGTCCTCGCACCCTTTCTTGTCGAATCCAGGAGGCAGAACGCATGACGAATCCCCTTTATCGACAGGGTTTCAGCTCACTGCGGTCCGGTGGGCTGAACTGGGACGCCCTGCCGCTGCGGCTGTTCGACAAGGGCAACAGCAAGTTCTGGAATCCGCGCGACATCGACTTCAGCCAGGACGCCAAGGACTGGCAGGAGTTCGACGACAACGACAAAGAGAACGCGTTGATGCTGTGCTCGCAGTTCATCGCCGGGGAGGAGGCGGTGACCGAGGATCTGCAGCCGTTCCTGCAGGCGATGGCGGCCGAGGGCCGGTTCGGTGACGAGATGTACCTGACCCAGTTCTGTTTCGAGGAGGCCAAGCACACCGCGGTCTTCCGGCTCTGGCTGGACGCGGTCGGTGTCACTGAAGACCTGCATCGGTACGTCGAGAACAACCCGGGCTACCGCGCGATCTTCTACGAGGCCCTCCCGGTCTCGCTGAAGTCCCTCGCCGACGACCCGTCGCCGGCGAACCAGGTCCGCGCGTCAGTCACGTACAACCACGTCGTCGAAGGGACTCTGGCCCTCACCGGCTACCACGCGTGGAACCTGCTCTGCACCGCCCGCGGCGTTCTCCCCGGCATGCAGGAGCTCATCCGCCGGATCGGCGACGACGAACGCCGCCACATGGCGTGGGGCACGTTCACCTGCCGCCGCCACGTGGCCGGCGACGAGTCGAACTGGAAGGTCGTCACCGACACCATGGAGGAGTTGCTCCCGCACGCGCTCACCCAGATCCAGTGGGCCCTCGACAACTCCCCCGAGCTCCCACCGGAGATCAACCCGACCGCCCTGATGACGTACGCCGGAGACCGCGCCACCCGACGCCTCGGCGCGATCGAGTCCGCGGTCGGCGCGGACGTCGCCGGGATCGACCTCGACTACTCCCCCGAGAAGCTCGAAGACACCTTCGGCGAAGAAGACTCAGCCGCTCTCGCAGCGGTCCGCTAGCAGTTGACGGTGATGGAGAAGTCGCTGGCGACCGGGCTGTCGAAGCCTTGGATGAAGAAGGTCACATCAAGCTCGTTGGTCGGCAGCCCGAAGCTGTCGACGGCGCCGTAGTGGTTGTTGACCGGCGTCACCTGAGCAGCACACTGGTCGACCGGCCGATCGAAGGTCACCCGATAGTGGTAGTCACCGCGAATCAGTGCTCCGGTCACGTGCTTCTGATTGGCGACCGTGATGGTGTACCAACCGTCATCACGAGCTCGCGTCTGGACCCGCGCCCACAGCACGTTGTCATCACCGGACGGTCCAGCGGGCCCCGTCGCCCCCGTCGGTCCGGCGGGGCCCGTTGCGCCGGCTGGACCCGCTGCGCCAGTGGCACCGGTTGCGCCGGTTGCGCCGGTTGCGCCGGCTGCGCCGGCTGGACCAGCAGGACCGGTTGCGCCGGCCGGACCGGCTACGCCGCGCTGGTTCCAGCTCAGCGGCTTCTCGAACGCGGTGCAGGTCTGATTCTTGGCCGGATCGAGGACGCGGACCAGCCCGGTCAGCTTGCCGACGCAGGCGTTGACGGTCGGATCCGGCACGGCCGCCGAGGCAACTGAGCCGATGGCGACGATGGACGCGGCCAGGACGCCGACGCCCGCTGCTTTCTTGACGATTGCTCGCATGGCGTCATCGTGCGGACCGGCCTTCAGACTTCCTTAAAGCCGACCTTCCGTACGACGGTGTCCGCCGGCCCGACCGTCCGGCCATCGGCCGCGTGGACCTCGAGCCGCCTCAAGGGCAACGAGTCGCGCCGGTCCAGGAGCTCGGAGTGTGGCTCACCGGGCTCGAACGAGAACGCCTCGCCCCACTGGCGCAGCGCGACCACGACCGGGAACAGTGCCTCGCCCTTCGCGGTCAGGACGTAGTCGGGATCGGTGTGCTCGAGGATCCCGTGGTCGACCAGGGATTTCAGCCGGGAGCTGAGAATGTTCTTCGCCACCCCGAGGCTGCGCTGGAACTCACCGAAGCGCCGGCTGCCGTCGAAGGCGTCGCGGACGATCAGCAGCGACCACCAGTCGCCGACCACGTCCACCGATCGCGCGACCGGACAACTCTCGTCGTCGAACCTGGTCCGTTTGACCATCTCCCACCTCCTGGTTGCAACATGCTACCAACTTCTCCTACGGTAGCAAGATGCAACCACATCGGCGGTTCCTCGCGATGGCCGCCGGAATCGCGGTCGCGAACGTGTATTTCGCCCAACCGCTGCTGGTCACGATGGGCGCCGACCTCGGGATCGCCGCCAGCACGGTCGGCGCGTTCGTCACCGTGACGCAGCTCGGCTACGGCCTCGGCCTGTTCTTCCTGGTTCCGGTCGGCGATCGGCTCGACCGCGGGCGACTCATCCGGGTCCAGTTCGTCCTGCTGGCTGCCGCGCTGCTGCTCGTCGGCGTCGCCCGGAACGCCGCCTTCCTCCTGATCGGGCTGGCCGCCGTTGGTGGCCTCGCGGTGGTCACTCAGTCGCTGGTCGCCTTCGGCGCATCACTCAGCCCACCGGCCGAGCGTGGTCGAACGGTCGGCACGATCACGAGCGGCATCGTGATCGGCATCCTGCTGGCCCGGACCGCGGCCGGCCTGCTCACCGACCTGGCCGGCTGGCGCTCGGTCTACCTGATCTCCGCCGGACTGAGCCTGCTGATCGCCGCGACCCTGTTCCGCGCTCCTCCCCAGCCGAAAACCAACCTTTCGTACGGCGCCCTGCTGCGCTCGACCGTGGAGTTGTGGCGAGACGAACCGCTCTTCCGGGCGAGTGCGATCCGCGCGTTCTTCATCTTCGGATCGTTCAGCACCTTGTGGAGTTCGGTGGCACTCCCGCTGACCGAACGTTCGCTGTCACACACCGAGATCGGCCTGTTCGGATTGATCGGCGCGGCTGGGGCTCTGGCCGCCGGCCCGGCCGGGCGACTCGCCGATCGGGGCCATGGGCAACTGGTGACGAGAACAGCCTCGGTGCTGTTCGCAACGAGTTGGCTTCTGCTCGTCTGGACGCCGAAATCCCTGCTCGCCTTGGCGATCGGCGCTATCGTCCTCGATCTCGCCGTGCAAGCCGTTCATGTCAGTAACCAGAGCAGGATCTACCCGCTCCGCCCCGATGCCGGTAGTCGGCTGATCGGTGGGTACATGGTGTTCTACTCGATCGGCAGCGGGTTGGGCGCGATCGCGTCGACCGCTGTCTACGAGTGGGCCGGCTGGACCGGCGTGTGCGCACTCGGGGCAGCTTTTGCTCTCGGTGCACTGATGATGTCGTAGAACTCCAGGTGTGCGGCCGCGGCGGCTTCCCAGGTGTAGCCCGCGGCAAGCTTTCGGCCCAGGTCCGCACGGCTGTCGTCGCTGCCGGCCGCGCGCAAAGCAGCGGCGAAGTCCGCCGGACCGGTCGCGTACGTCGCGGCCGCGCCGAAGATCTCGTGGAAGACCGGCAGGTCGGAGACGACGAGCGGGACCCCGGCGGCGAGCGCCTCCATCGGGGCGAGGCCGAAGCCCTCTTTCACCGAAGGAAACGCGAAGACCTCCGCGCCCGCGACCAGACCGGGCAACTCGGCGTCGTCGACCGGCCCGAGCACGATCGGCGCGACACCGAGCTCAGCGGCGCGGGCGTCCCAGGCGGATCGGTAGTCACGGTAGTCGAAGAGCGTCTCGCCACCCGCGATCACCAGCCTCAGCTCAGGATCGTCCAGCAGCGCGTAGGCCTCGAGAAGTTCGAGCGAGCCTTTGCGAGGTTCGATCCCGCCGACCGTGAGGACGTATCGGCCCAGCTTTGAACGCCACCGCTCTTGGACGTCGGCGGCCGCTGTGGCGAAGCGCGACGCGTCGACCCCGTTCGGGATGACTGTTGCCTTGATCCCCCATCCGGCCAGCAACTCGGCCGCGACCGCCGCAGAGACACACAGATGCGCGAAGGGCTGCACCAGAGCCCGCTCGTGGCACGCGGCCAACTCGGGCGTGGTGAAGTGGTCGAGGTGATGCACGGTCCGGACGCACCGGCCCGCCGCGTTCGCGCTGATGCAGTCCTGGGCGTGCACGACGTCGTACTGCGTTCCGTCGAAGGCTTCCCGCAGTACGGCGATCGAGCGCAGGATCCGGGGTCCGGTCTGCTCGCCCGGGACATCTGGGAACGGGACCAGGGACAACCGCACCCTCGGATCGACCGGGCGATAGAAGCCGGTGTCGCCGCCACGGGCCAAGGACCACACCGTCACGTCGGCGCCGGCCGCCGCCAGAGCCTCGGCCAGGTACAGCGTGTGCACGACACCGCCGCGTGGTTTGGTCGAGTAGCTGAGCAGCGCGATCCGCATCAGTACACCTCCGGCCGGCGTTCGTCGAGATGGTGCAGGACCCGGCGAGCGGTCTCGATCTCGGCCCGGACCTCGACGTCCGCGATCGCGATCCCGGCCTTCGACCAGGTCCGGGCGACGATGTCGCCACCGGGTCCGACCACCTTGGACTGGCCGAGGAACCGCAGGCCGCCGATCGAGCCGGTCAGGTTGGACGAGACCAGGACGACCTGGTTCTCGGCGGCGCGCGACCGGTCGTAGAGGTCGAACAACCGGGACTGGCGGTCCTCGTTCATCCGCGGCGCCCGGTTGGTGATGCTGGTCGGCCAGGCGGACAGGCACGCGATCACGTCCGCGCCGTCGACAGCCAGGGCCCGGGCCGCCTCCGGAAACGTCTTGTCGTAGTCGATCATCATCCCGAGTCGGCCTACCGGGGTGTCGAACGCGGCGAACCCGTTGCCCGCGGCATACATCGCGCGCTCGGCCGGCGGCTGGTGCACCTTGCGATGCTTGCCGAGGATGCCGTCACCGGTGACGCACAGCGCGGTGTTGTAGCGGTCCGGCCCGTCCGCCTCGCAGAAGCCGAAGCACACCACCATCTCGCCCGCCATCGCGATCACCTTGGAGATCAGCGGATCGTCGAGGGCGAGGGCCGGCGGCAGATCATCGAGCGACGGGCTGCTCAGATCGGTGAGATACCCGCCAAGGGCCGCATCCGGCAGGACGAGCAGCTGCACCTGCTCGCGACGCCCGTGCCAGATCAAGGCCTCCACCCGGGACAGATCGAACTCCAGGTCCCGGGTGAACCCGGCCGCCACCGCGCCGATCCGTAGACCCACGGTCAGACCGTCGCAAGCTCGGGCGATCCGTAGGTCTCCGGCCGCCGGTCACGCAGGTGTCCCATCGATCGACGAGCCAGCTCCAGCGCCTGCTCGACGTCCAGTTCGGCGATCGCCATCCCTTCGGTCACGCCGGTGTCGGCGAGGATCTCGCCACCCGGATCGACCACCTTGGCACTCGCCACGAACCGCAGCGAGCCGAACATCCCGGACTGGTTGGCCGACAGCCAGACCACCTGGTTCTCCAGCGCCCTGGCCCGATCGAACAGATCGAACCGCCGCTTCCACCGATCCTTGGCCAGGTCCGGATCCGGGTTCGTCCGGGCACCCGGCCACGCCGACATGCAGACGATGATCTGGGCGCCGTCCAGCGCGAGCGTGCGGGCCGCCTCCGGGAACGCCTTGTCGTAGCAAATCATCAGGCCGAGCCGCCCGACCGGGGTGTCGAAGGCCTCGAACCGGTCCCCGGCCGCATAGTGCTCGTCCTCGCGCAACGGCTGATGGACCTTGCGGTGATGTCCGAGTACGCCGTCACCCGTGACGCACACCGCGCTGTTGTAGATCAGTCCGTCAGCGGCTTCGGCGTACCCGGCGGTGACGACCAGGTCGCCGGCCAGGTTGGCGAGTCGCTTGATCTCGGGCCCGTCGAGGTCGAAGGCCGGCGGCGGTTGCGCCGTACCGTCGAGGCTCAGCAGGTAGCCGCCGAGGGCGCCCTCGGGAAGGGCGAGCAGTTGGACACCGGCCTCGCGGGCCTGTGTGATCAGGGCTTCGACGCGGGCGAAGTCGCCTTCGAGGTCGCGGTCGAAGTTCGCGGCCACGGCCGCCATCCGGAGGCTCATGCTGCTCCCATCCCGGTCACGCCGGCGGTCAGCGCGGTCGTGACGTCGCCGTCCGGCCAGCGCAGGGTGACGCCTTGCCCAGTGGTCAGTTCGCCGCACTCGGCACTCACGGCGGGCCCAGCTTCGAGTTCTTGTGGTCCGGCGGTGAGCATCGCGAAGCCGGGGAAGCAGGTCAGCCAGTCCCCGATCGTCGCCGCCGCGGGCTTCGGTACGTCGGCAACGTCCAGGATCGCTGCGCAATCACTTGCCTCTGCCAACATGCCCAGCGTCCCGACGACGCCCGCCATCGACACGTCCTTGGCCGCGGCCGGCTGCGCCCGGCCGACTGCGGCCAGCATCGCTCGCAGCTCCTCCGGTCGCCGGTGGCTCGTCGAGTCCCACTGCCGTCCCGCGTACCCAGGCCGCCAGGCACCACCGAGATCCGCGGTCAGCCGGACACGCTGTCCAGGTCGGCCGCCTCCACCGGGCACCGGATGCGCGGTTCGGCCAAGCGCGGTCACACTCAATGCGGCCGGCACGCCGAGCTGCGTGTGCCCACCAAGAATCGGTACGCCGTACACCTTCGCGGCCCGTTGCAGTCCGGCCAGCACCCGGGCCGCCTGAGCAGCGTCCCGAGCACCGAGCGCGTCGAGCAGTCCGACCGGCTCGGCACCCATCGCGGACAGGTCGTTGACATTGACCAGGACCGAGCACCAGCCGGCCCACTCCGGATCCCGCTCGACCATCGCCGGCAGGATCGCGTCGCACGCCGCGACGAGATCGCTCCCCGGCACCGGCGCACCGTCGTCACCGACGAACCCCTTCGTCCCAATCCCTTGGAGTAAAGGGCCCAGCTCACTCTTGGTTGCCTCGGCCAACCGCGCGATCCGCTCGATCGGCCACCGCATCAGCACATGTGGCGTCCCGGCAACAGTCACCGGCCTCATGGTGTCCCACCCAAGCCGCTGGAAGAACCGCTGAGTGGCGAGCTGCACGGTCGCGTCGAAGCGCAGAGCACCCTCCGCCTCGGCCCGAGCACAGGCGGCCCGCACGAGTGCCGCGCCCACGCCTCGGTGAGTTCCTGGTGCGGCGACCAGGCGGCCGCCCTGCCACCAGCCGATGTCGGGACCCCCGGTCGCCGGGCCGAGGCGGACCCCGCCGATGACCTCACGCTGGGTGTCGCGAGCTACCAGGACAATCGTTCGTGGATCGTCGTCGCGGTCGTCGCGGTCGGTGTGTGCGAACAGGCCTTGCTGTTCGACGAACGCGAGCCGCCGCAGCTCGCAATACGCGCGCTTGGCCGCATCATCAGCCTCCTCGATCAGAAAGGCCGGAGGCGGATCGCCGAGCAGCGCACGGACGTCCGCGGCCCGCATCACGCCGGCTGTCTGGACCACCGTCGTACTCATGCGCCAGCCGCCGACAACAAACTGCAGGCACCGCAGGCGGCACACCCCGCGCCCTGATCCGCGCCCCGCATCTCGGCCTCGGCAAGCAACGCGGCCACGCGGGCGGTGATGTCCCGAACCACTTCCGGATCCGGGGCCGTCACCCCATCCGCCCGCGCGAGGGTGCCGAGCATCGGCCGCAGCGGTACGACGAACGGGTACACGCCGCGCTCGATCAACCGCCCCGCCCCGGCGACCAGCTCGTCGGCGTCCTCGCCAAGCCCGATCAGCAGGTACGTCGACACCCGGTTCCGCCCGAACACCCGCACGGCCTCGTCCCACGCCGCCTCGTACTCAGGCATGCTCACGGTCGACTTCCCCGGCATCCACTTGCGCCGTACGGCGTCGTCGAGCGACTCCACGTGGATCCCGATCGACGTCGCACCCGCCTCCCGCAGCTCGGTCAGCACCGACAGATCACCGGGTGGCTCGATCTGGACCTGGATGGGCAGGCCGGGCACCGCCGCCAGCACGGCTCGAACAGACCGGACCAGGTTGCGGGCGCCGCGGTCCGGGCCGGTCGTCGTACCCGTCGTCATCACCATCTGGGTCACGCCGTCCAGCCGGACCGCCGCCTCGGCGACCTCGGCCAACTGGGCCGGGGTCTTGGCCGCGATGGTCGCGCCGGCTCGCAACGACTCCTCGATCGAGCAGAACCGGCAGCGGGTCGATTCCTCGTACCGGATGCAGGTCTGGACCACGGTCGTCGCGAGCACGTCCTTGCCGTGCAGCAAGGCGATCTGGCGGTACGGGACGCCGTCGGCCGTGGTCAGGTCGTAGAACTTCGGCCGGCGGACCGGCTCGACCGACAGGCCCAGGTTCAGGCCGTTACGGAAGACCGATCCGTCCTTGACCTGATAGGGGCTGTCGGCAACGATCGGGAGGGTCGCGTTGGCACCGTCGACGACCAGGTGCCCGTCGTCGCTCGGTCCGGCGCCCTTGCTGCGACGGACGGGTGCGTCCACCTGAACGCCGTACACGGCCATCTCTGCCCGGACCGCCAAGGACTCTTCGGTGCCAACGCTCATGGGAATACCCCTCAGAACATGTAGGTCGAGTTGATGATGGCGCCCTTGCGCGCGTAGTGGATCAGCGCGTCCTGGACGTCCAGCGGGTGCGTCGGGATGACGCCCTCGATCAGGTCTTCCTCGCGAGCACCGTGCAGCGACAGCCCGAACCGGCAGCAGTACACCTTGCCGCCCTCGGCGATGAACGTCTTCAGCGACTCGTTGATGTTGTGCTCGCCGGGGAACGCCGAGTTGCCGGTGGTCGGGAAGCCGCGGGTGGCCAGGCAGTTCAGCGAGCCCGGTCCGTAGAAGTAGATCGCGGACTCGAACCCCTTCCGCTGCGCCCGGGTCGCCTGGAGGATCGCGACGAAGCTCACCGAGGATTCGTGCGCGATGCCGTGCACCAGGGTGAAGTAGGTCTCGCCGTCCTCGGCCTGGTAGTCCGGGAACACCTTGGTGCCGCCGTAGATGCTGGAGCCCTGCGGCAGCGACGGGTGTGGGATCTCTCCGAGGCTCTTGGTCTCGAGGTCGGTCAGTTCGGCGGTTTCGGGCATCGTTGCTCCTTGTGGTGGGTCAGTCGTACAGGTGGGAGAAGGTGCGGTGGAAAACGTGGTCGCCGAGCTCGCCGTCGCCCATCGCGGCGCGCATCCGGGCGAGTTCGCCGGCGTGGTCACCCCAGGGCTGGTCGCTGGCGAACAGCACCCGGTCGTGCCCGCTGCCGCGACGCTCGATCTCGGCGGCCAGCCAGCCCGGGGCGAATCCGATCGCCCAGGACAGATCGGTGTAGACCTGCTTGCCGGCTTCGATCCAGTCGAAGAACCGGGAGCCGATCAGCTTGATGTGTCCGCTCATCCCGCCACCGAAGTGGACCAGGTGCAGCGGCACGTCGTCGGCGTACGTCTCGACCAGGTGTCCGACGTGGTCGATGTCGGACGCGGCGCCGGGTGAGGTGTGGACGTGCACGATCAGGCCGTGCTCGCGGGCGGTCCCGAAGATCTCGTCCAGCTGAGGTCGGACGGCATCGTCGGTGGGGTGACCGCCGAGCAGGAAGCTCAGCTTGAGCGCTCGTACGCCGGGCTCGGTCGCGAGCGTCAGCGCCTTCGCGGTCAGCTCGGCGTCCTGGGGTCGCGGCGACACCCACAGGCCGGCCCGGATCCGGTCGTCCCGCGCGGCCGCCTCGACCACGAGCTCGTTGAAGCCGAACGAGATCGCGACGTCGGGAACGCCGTAGTTCGGGATCACCAGCGCACGTTCGGTGCCTTCGGCATCGAGATCGGCGATCAGTTCGTCGATCGTCGCCCGCGCGGTGAGATCGGGATTGACCGGAGGCCCTCCGTAGAAGGGGTACGCCGGGAGTACGCCGAGATGGCGGTGAGCATCGGATACGTGCATCTCACGCCACCGTCCGGTGCTTGCCGGCGATCCAGTGCACGCCGGCCCGTTGCTCGGTGATGCGCTCGACGACGTACTGGGCGTCGTCCGCGACTCCACCGAACCGGCCGGATCCCCACGTGTGCTGCCAGGGCAAGCCGATGAAGTACAGGCCGGGCACGCTCGTCACGCCACGCTGGTGGGTCGGATACCCCTGGCCATCGAACACCGGCACCCGGATCCACGCGTCGTCCCGGTGGAAGCCAGTACTCCAGATCACGGCACCGATCCCCTGCACATCAAGGGTTTCCGGCGTCTGCGAGGGTGTCCAGACCGGTCGGTAGCGGGGCTCCTCCGGCGCTTCGATGCCGTTGGCAACGATATAGGCGTCGATCGAGTCCTTGATGCCTTCGGAGACCTCGTCGGCGTGGTCCAGGTTCTGCCGGAGGTCGTCGGCGAACCGCAGGACGCCCTGATCCGCGTCGACGAGCCGGCCGTACAGCCGCATCCCCTCCAGCGCGAACTTCCGCAGGTCGATGTCGCGGCCGCCGTCTCGGCCGGTGACGTAATGATTCACCCGGAACCGCACCGCGTCGACGTCGTCGAACTCGTCGATACCCTTGCTGTAGTAGCCCATCCGGTCCAGCCAGGCCACGACGTCGAGCCCGCGATAGAACCGGGCAACCCTCGGCGCGCTGCCTGTGGCCAGATGCACGGTGCGCCCGGCCAGGTGCAGGTCCTCGGCGATCTGGCAGCCGGATTGCCCGGTCCCGACGACGAGGATCTCGCCCGGCGGCAACTGGTCAGGGTTCTTGTACTGCGAGGAGTGCAGTTGGGTGACCTCGAGTCGCTCGGCGATCCGCGGGATCCGCGGACGCTGGTACGGACCGGTCGCGATCACCACCTGGTCCGCCGTGATCGTCCCGGCGGTCGTGGCGAGCCGGAACCCGTGGTCGAGTCGGGTCGCGCGAACACCTTCCACGATCGGGACGTCGTACGCCTGGCGATAGTTCTCCAGGTACTCGACGATCTCGTCGCGCAGCATGAAGCCGTCCGGATCCTGGCCGCCGTACGCGAATCCCGGCAGCCGGCACTGCCAGTTCGGCGTCACCAGGCAGAACGAGTCCCACCGGCGGTTGCGCCACTCGCTGCCGACCCGATCCGCCTCCAGCACAAGGTGATCCAGGCCCTGCGCGGCCAGGTGCCAGCTTGTCGCGAGCCCGGCCTGACCGCCGCCCACCACGACGACGGGAACGTGCGCACCGTCTGTGAGTTGCATGCCGGCTCCCGGGGTCTCGGTCCGTTCTGGATGACATCCAGTGAAGGACCGCCCGATTGCCGCGCAATTGCCTCCGGAACAAACTCACGTTTCCAAACCGGCCCGGGGTGTTTCGCGTGTGTAACCACGAAACCACCGAAGGCAGGCGGTTACCCGAGGCCGAGGAGCTCCACGGACTTCTCGCGCATCTCGATCTTGCGGATCTTCCCGGTGACCGTCATCGGGAAGTCGTCGACGAGCACGACGTACTTCGGGATCTTGAAGTGCGCGAGCTTGCCGGTGGCGAAGGCCTTGATCGCCGCCGCGTCGAGAGGGTCGGCGCCCGGCTTGAGCTTGATCCAGGCGCAGAGCTCCTCGCCGTACCGATCGTCCGGTACGCCGACCACCTGGACGTCGGCGATCGACGGATGCGTGTAGAGGAACTCCTCGACCTCCCGCGGGTACACGTTCTCGCCACCCCGAATGACCAGGTCCTTGATCCGGCCGACGATGTTCACGTACCCGTCCGCGCGCATGGTCGCGAGATCGCCGGTGTGCATCCAGCGGGCCTGGTCGATCGCCTCCGCGGTCTTCTCGGGGTCGCTCCAGTAGCCGAGCATCACGGAGTACCCGCGGGTGCACAGCTCTCCGGGCTCACCCCTGGGGACGACGAGGCCGGTGGCCGGGTCGACGAGTTTCACCTCGACGTGCGGCAGGACGCGACCGACTGTCGACGTGCGCCGGTCCAGATCGTCGTCGCGACGGGTCTGCGTGGACACCGGCGAGGTCTCGGTCATGCCGTAGCAGATCGCGACCTCGGCCATGTGCATGTCCGCGACGCATCGCTTCATCACCTCGACCGGGCACGGCGACCCGGCCATCACGCCGGTCCGCAAGGTGGTCAGGTCGTACTCGTCGAAGGTCGGCAGGCCGAGCTCGGCGATGAACATCGTCGGTACGCCGTACAGCCCGGTGCAGCGCTCGTCCTGGACGGCCTGCAACGCCGCGGCCGGATCGAACGCCGGGCTGGGAATCACCATGCAGGCGCCGTGGGTGGTGCACCCGATGTTTCCCATCACCATCCCGAAGCAATGGTAGAAGGGCACAGGTATGCACAGCCTGTCCTCAGCTGTGAAAGCAATCGTTTCGGTGACGAAGAAGCCGTTGTTCAGGATGTTGTGGTGGCTCAGCGTCGCACCCTTGGGGAATCCGGTCGTACCGCTGGTGTACTGAATGTTGATCGGATCGTCGAATGCCAACTCTGCTTCGCGTTCGGCAAGTTCGGCGGCGGTGATCCGGTCGGCGTCGTCGCGCAGGGCGTCCCAATCCCCGGTGCCGAGGTAGACCGTCTCCTCCAGCGCCGGGCAGTCGGGCCGGACCTCCTCGACCATCGCGCGGTAGTTGCTGGTCTTGAACTCGGTGTCGGAGACCAGTAAACGAACGCCCGATTGGTTCAGCGCGTACGCCAGTTCGTGGGTCCGGTAGGCCGGATTGATGTTCACCAGGATCGCGCCGATCAACGCCGTCGCGTACTGCGTGATCGTCCATTCGGCCTTGTTCGGCGCCCAGATGCCGACCCGGTCACCCTTCGCGATGCCCCGCGCCAGCAGGCCTCTCGCGACCAGCTCGACCTCGGCGCCGAACTCGCCGTACGTCCAGCGTCTACCGGTCTGGACCTCCACGAGCGCGTCCCGCTCGCCGTACGCCGCGATCGTGCGGCGGAGATTCGCACCGATCGTCTCGCCCAGCAATGGGACCTCGGACACCCCGGATGCGTACGACGGAAGGCTCATAAACCCATCGTCCCTTCGGCTAAATGCCTGAGCAAGTGCACGTGCAGCAGGAAACAGGGGGTGGACGGCAAGCAATGTCCTCTCCAACTCTCCGTCATTTTCGTCGCCCTGCGTGGTTGGACCGTTACATTGGTGGAGAGAGGTGTGAGGCGATGGGCCGATCTGTCGAAGGTCACGCCCGCAGCGAGCGTCCGCCCGGGCGAACCGCCGAGGCGGCACAGCGAACCGCTGCGGCAGAGGAGCGCGTCCGGGTCCTGGGCAACATCCTGGCCGACGCTCTCGCGATCGATGTCCACGGCACCGACCTGCAGACGCTCAAACGGGCGCCCCGGCGGGCCCCGCCGACCGTGTCGCCGGCCGATCTCGAACCGCATCCCGGGCCCCTCTGGGATGCGTTCGTGCCCCACCCCCCGGGTCGCTTCCGCTGGTGGGGTGCCGAGCGGCGGTTCGCGCGACGACTCGCCGCCGCGGAGGACCGCTTCGCCGAGTCGATCGAACGGCACCGAGCCTCGGAGGAGAACCGGCGTGAGCGCGTGGCCAGGGCGTTGCGCGACCAGGTCGAACAGCAGCGGCGACTCGACGAGGCGACCGCGGAGCAGCACGCGCGGATCGACGCGTACGAACGCGCGGTGGAGCACCGCGACCGGGCATCGGTCACCCGGTACTTCCAGAAGGCGCTGGAGCGAATCACCGAGCCGTTCGACTTCCCGCAGCGCCGGAAGGTCGGATACGTGCCGGAGTCCACGCTGCTCGCGCTCGAATGGGATCTGCCGGACGTGAGCGTCGTACCGGCCGAGGCGTCGTACCGGTACGACCGCACGGTCGACGCCGTACTCGCGGTGCCGCGGGAGACGACTGAGCTCCGGCGGCTGTATCAGCAACTCGTTGCCCAGCTGGCGTTGCGGGCCTTGCACCTGGTCTTCGGCAGCGATCGGTACGGCGTGGTCGACACGGTGGTGTTCAACGGGATGGTCGAGTCCGTGGACCTGACCACCGGACAGACCGTCCGACCGTGCCTGATCACCCTGCGGGCGACGCGGGAGCAGTTCCAGGCGCTCGTGCTGGACCAGTTGGATCCGGTGGCGTGTGTACGGCACTACTTCGCGGCCGAGGTGTCACGGCATCCGGAGGAGCTCCAGCCGGTGGAGCCGGTACTGGAGTTCGATCTGGCCGATCCACGCACGATCGAGGCGGTCGACGTGATCAGCGAGCTCGACAGCCGGCCCAACCTGCTGGAGCTGAGCCCCGACTCCTTCGAGCACCTGGTCCAGAACCTGCTGACCCGGATGGGCCTGGAGACGCGCCTGTTCCGCCGCGGCACGGACGGCGGGATCGACTGCGTCGCGTACGACCCCCGTCCGATCACCGGCGGCAAGTTCGTCGTACAGGCGAAGCTCTGGACCCGCACCGTCCCCCCGTCCGCCGTCCGCGACCTCTTCGGCACCGTCCTGGACGCCGGCGCCACCAAAGGCATCCTCATCACCACCAGCGGCTTCGGCCCCACCAGCTACCAGTTCGCCACCGGCAAACCCCTCCAACTCATCGACGGCACCGCCCTCCTCTCCCTCTGCCACCTCCACAACATCCCAGCCCGAATAATCCCCCGAGCCAGCTGAACCTTTGTCCTGAAAAGTGGGCATATGACTGATATAGTGGGCAATCGGAGGTGGTTGCCGTGCAGTTCCCCGAGCCGATGTCGAGCGTGGTGCCCGGACTACATGGGCGCGTGCTCGGCGTACTGGCGCGTTCCGGGCGCCCACTGACCGGACGTGCGGTGACGGCGTTGCTGCGGACACCGGCCAGCCCCAGCGGCGTACAAAGGGTTCTTGACGATCTCGTCGACAACGGGGTGGTGATTGCCGAGCCTGCGGGACGCGCTCGGCTCTACACGTTGAACCGGGACCACGTTGCCTATCAGGCAATTGACCTCCTCGCACGGCTCCGCGAGGTTCTGCTGGAGCGGATCAAGGCAGAGGCAGAGACGTGGGCGCTGCGCGCAAAGGCCATCTGGCTCTTCGGATCGACCGCTCGCGGCCAAGGCGACGCGCAGAGCGATCTCGACCTGTTGATCGTGCGTCCCGACGAGATCGACGATTCGGATCCTCGCTGGGTCGAACAGGTCGAAACACTGGCCGCGCACGCAAGCCTGTGGTCCGGCAACTCGTGCGAAGTCGTCGAGTACAGCGCACAAGAGATTCAAGACCTCATCAGCCACGGCGAGCGCCTCATCACCGAGCTCCGCCACGACGCTGTACCCATCACCGGCACCACTCCCCAACAAACCCTGCACCGAAAGGCCGGCTAGTGACCCCACTCGACGAGGCCCGAGCACATCTCACCAAGGCCCGCGAGTTCAGCGGTCGGCGAGTTGAGAGGTGCAGGGCCTGCGGGCCGGGACAGTAGTACGACACTGTCCCGGCTGCTGAAGCTCAAGTCGAAGTCGCAGTACCAAGCGGGCTCGGTGTCAGCTTCAGAGGCAGCGAAGAGTATCGAGTGGGCTGCTCGGTTGCTGGAGAGCGCTCAGGTCGTCACACCTACTTGAGGGAGCTCGTAGACCTCCACACCATCCCACCCCCCCAAACCAACTGACCGCGGTTACTTGAGGGGGGATTCGTAGATTTGTAGTTCTGTGCCTTGGGGGTCTTCGCCGTCGTCGGGGGCTGTGTAGAGGCGGAGGGTGGTGGGGGTGGTTTCGAGGGCTACCGGGTTGCGGGTGGCGTTGTGGTTGGTGGTGGGGGAGAAGGCGGGGAAGGGGATCTCGTGGAGGATGCGGTTGGTGCGGAGGTCTAGGAGGGCCAGACCGCCTAGGTCGTAGGTGGTGTTGTTGGGGCCGGGAAGGGTGGTGACGCCGCCGCAGAGTTGTTTGCCGCGGGCGACGTAGTCGCAGTCCTGGTAGTCGAGGAGGTGGGACTCGTTGGCTGATGCGTCCAGGCGGCGGCCGGTGGGGGTCCAGGTGTAGAGGGTGCGGGAGCCCCAGCTGACTCCATGGACCTGGCCGGTGGTGCGGTCGCGGACTACTCCCCCGACGTGGTCCTGCACCCGGAAGCGCTCAGTCACGCGATAGGTCTTCGGGTCGACGGTATACACGATCGCGCGCGAGCTCGGCCGGTACTCCGCGGCCGGGACCCACACGTTCTGGCCGTCGTAGTCGATGCCGCCCGGGTGGTACGCCGTACCCTCGCCGATCCGGATGTCCTTCTTCAGATTCCCCTGCCGGTCCATCACGAACAGATGCCCGATCCCCTTGCCCGGAGTCCGGTCGTACCCGTCCACCGGCACCGGGTACTTCACCGGCGCCTCCAGCACCTGCACGCTGGACAGGAAGATCAGGTCTCCCACCAGCGCAAAACCCTGCGGATGGTACGTCGGGAACCGCAGCGGGATCCGGTCGACCAGGGACCATGCCGTACTGCGGTCGGCCGCCTCGAACGCGCGCGCGACCCCGGAGTCCTTCCCGGTCGCGTCGGCTGTGGTCAGTCCGGTGAGCAGAACACCGGCGAGAGCTGTGCAGAGGAGGATTCGGCTGCGCATCTGAGTCTCCTTGGGCGCGGAAGGTCGATGGTGCAGTGTGCACTGCCCGAGTAACACCCAAACCGACACCAGATGATGCGAAACTGACGGACATGGACACTGGGGTGCGGGTTGTCGGGTCAGGACAGGTCAGTGCGGCACCGGACGTACTGCGGGTGTCGTTCAGCGTCGAACACGTCGCATCGGATGTCGCGGCCGCGGTCGCACAGGTGACCGAGGCGACGGACGCGGTGACGGCGGCGCTGCGCGACCAAGGGATCGACGCGTCCGACATTTCGACGACCACGGTGAACGTCTTCCAGGAGTACCGGGAGCCGGGGACGGCGACGACGTACCGGGGATCGCACATCCTGACCGTGACCACGAAGGACCTGACCGGGTTCGGCCGGCTGCTGAACGCGGCGGTCGATGCCGCAGGCAACAATCTCGGCCTGAACGCGCTGCAGTTCGACATCGAGGACAAGACCGCACTGCTCACCCAGGCCCGCGAACTCGCCTTCCGGCAGGCCCGCGAGAAGGCCGCCGAGCTCGCCGATCTGGCCGGGTACTCACTCGGCTCGGTCACCTCGGTCGCAGAGACGTCCGGCTTCCATCCGATCCGCGGGGTCGCCGCAGGGATGGAGTCCAGCAAGGCCTACGACTCCGCCCTCGTCATCACCCCGGGCGACTCCACGGTCGAGGTCTCGCTCGAGATCCAGTTCTCCTGGGCCTGAGAGTTCAGGTCCAGACCTTAACTGCTGTCTCAAAACCAGATCCAGGCTTGCGTTGTCGGTGCCGTCGTGGAGACTTCTTCCATGTACGCTCCGGCGCCCCTACGGCGGCAACTGAATCGATCCGGGCTGTTGCTGCTCGGACCGGCGTTCGTTGCCGCCGTCGCCTATGTGGACCCGGGGAACTTCGCGACCAACATCGCCGCGGGTGCGACGTACGGATATCTGCTCTGCTGGGTGGTCGTCGGCGCCAACCTGATGGCCGTCCTGGTGCAGTATCTGGCCGCCAAGGCGAGCATCGCGACCGGACGT
This sequence comes from Kribbella sp. NPDC055071, assembly GCF_053608045.1. Lineage (NCBI taxonomy): Bacteria > Bacillati > Actinomycetota > Actinomycetes > Propionibacteriales > Kribbellaceae > Kribbella > Kribbella sp. NPDC055071. Next base: position 69,991 of record NZ_JBSGUS010000025.1, on the reverse strand, counting down.
ACGCTCCCGCAGCTGTGCCGGGAGCACTTCAAGCGATCCACGTCGACCGGGTTGTGGGCGCAGGCCGAGCTGGTCGCGGTCGCGACCGACCTGGCCGAGGTCGTCGGTGGCGCGATCGCGCTCAACCTGTTGTTCGACATCCCGCTGCTGCTGGGCGGAGTGGTCACGGGCCTGGTCTCGTTCGCCTTGCTCATCTATCAGTCAAAGCGGGGGCAGCGACCGTTCGAGGCGGCGATCATCGGGCTGCTCGCGGTGGTTCTGGTCGGTTTCGTGGTGTCGACGGTGAAATCGGATCCGTCCGCGAGCGGCGTGGTCGGCGGCCTCGTGCCACGCCTCGACGGCACGGAGTCGCTGGTGCTCGCGGCCGGCATGCTCGGCGCGACCGTGATGCCGCACGCGATCTGGCTGCACGGCGCCCTCGTCACCGACCGGCACTGGAAGTCCATCCGATCAGAGAGCGGCAAATCTCGCGTACTGCGCGCCACTCGCGTCGACGTGGCGATCGCAATGGCCCTGGCCGGCGCGGTCAACCTCGCGATGGTCGTCCTCGCCGCCGCGGCGCTGAGCGGCACCGGAGCCGATTCGCTCGACGCTGCGCATGGTGCCATCGGCGACCGCCTTGGCCAGCTGCCGGCGTTGCTGTTCGCGCTGGCGCTGCTGGCCAGCGGGTTCGCGTCGTCGTCCGTCGGGACGTACGCCGGTTCCGTGATCCTCGAAGGATTCTGGAAGCGACACATCCCGCTGGCCTTCCGCCGCCTGATCACTTTGCTGCCGGCGCTGGTGATCCTCGCGATCGGTGTCGATCCGAGCCGGGCGCTGGTCATCTCGCAGGTGGTGCTGAGCTTCGGCATCCCGTGTGTGCTGTGGCCTTTGGTCCGATTAACCGCTTCACGGCGCGTCATGGGTGACTTCGTCAACCGTCGTGCGACTACTCTCGCCGCATGCCTGGTAGCAACCGCGGTGACGGCGCTGAACGTCGTACTGATCGTGCTGACGCTCCGGGGGTGACGTGAGCCGGGTGTTCGCCGTGAGTGACATCCACGGCCACCCGGAGAAACTGAAGGCCTCGCTGCTGGCGGCGGGACTGATCGATGCCGAGGGCACCTGGTCCGGCGGTGACGCGCGGCTGTGGTTCCTCGGCGACTTCTTCGATCGCGGTCCGGACGGCATCGGCGTACTGCGCTTCGTCCGACAGCTGATCGAGCAGGCACCGGACGGGAACATCGGCGTCCTGCTCGGCAACCACGAGATCCTCGCGCTCGGGATGCACAAGTTCGGCGACACGTTCGTCCCGCACGACGGCATCAGCGCCCGCAGCTTCGAGCGGTCCTGGGCGCTGAACGGCGGCCAGGACCGTGACCAGGAACTGCTCACCGAGGAGGAGGTCGAGTGGCTGCTCGACCGGCCGATGCTCGCGGTGGACGCGGATCACCTGCTGATGCACTCCGACACGGTGGAGTACGTCGAATGGGGTGACACGCTCGACCAGATCAATGCCACCGCTCGATCCGAGTTGCACAGCGCCGATCTCGAGGTGTGGTGGGAGATCTGGCGGCGGATGACCTCGCGGTTCGCCTTCCGCGGGACGGAAGGACCGCGGGCGGCCCGGATCATGCTGCATCACCTCGGCGGTCGGCGCATCGTGCACGGGCACAGCATCGTCGCCGACCAACTCGGCATCGACCCGGAGTTCCTCACCGGCCCGCACCTGTACGCCGACCGCCTGGTCCTGGGCATCGATGGTGGCGCCTTCGACGGCGGCCCCTGCCTGGTGGTCGAGCTCGAAGCTGTTGAGTGACCCGACCACGCCGCCGGGGCACTCGGTGAACAGCTGTCCGTTCCCGCTCGACTGAGCTACTTGTCGGCGGTCAGAGTGCCGCCGACGGCCCAGCTGTCCGGCGGGGTCTCCTGGATCCAGACCTGCACGCTGTCGGCCGGTACGCCGAGGCTGTCGACGAAGGCGTCCGTGACCTTCTGGACCAGCTCACGCTTGAGCTCCGGCGTCCGCGGGCCTTGCAGGACGGTGACGATCGGCATCGGATTTCCTTTCGTTCGTTGGGTTCTGAGCCCATTCCAGCCGCTGCGGCCGAGACGAACGAGACGCAGATCCGATCTGCTCTCATCACTCGAACTGATCGGACGCCTTCCGGCACGCTTCCAGCAGTACGGCGAGGTCCGCGTCGACCGTGGTCCCGGCCGGGACGGCCAGGCTGGTGGTCAGGGCCAGCCGCGGACGTGGTCTTCTGAACACCACGCGCCCTTCGCGCAGCAGGCGGGCGTGCGACTCGTAGATGACCGTCCAGCTCGGGGTGCCCGCGCCGATCGCGGCGTGCGTGTCCTGCAGGCTGCTCGACCGCGGGCCCAGGACCGGTTCGAACCCTGCCGCGGTACAGGCCGACATCACCAGGTCGACGAGCGGTGGATTCGTCCGGCGCTCGGTGATCCGCAGCGGCAACTCACGGAGATCCCTGACCGGGATCTCGCCGTCCGGAGCGAGCGATGCGGGGAGGGCGACAAGCAGGGCGTCTTCCCAGACCGGGATGAACTCCAGGCCGGCCGCCTCGTCGGTGCCGCGGACGAAGGCGGCGTCGAGTTGGCCGGCGCGGACCCGGTCGAGCCTGGCGCGCGTCGACGTACTGACCAGATCGACGTGCAGACCTTGGGACGACAGCTCCGCGACCACGGTCTCCAGCCGCTCGCCGAGTCCTGTACTGGTTCCCAGCCGCAGCGTGCGGCCCGGTTGGCCGGTCGCGGCGGCGCGGGCGGTTTCGACCGAGGCGAGCACCGCACGGGCCGCGGGCAGGAACCGTTGGCCGGCTTCGGTCAGGCGGATCGCACGGGCCGAGCGGTCGAACAACGGCACACCCAGTTCACGCTCGAGCCGGGCGATCTGCTGGCTCACCCCCGGCTGACCCATCCCGAGCTGCTCCGCGGCCCGGCCGAAGTTGAGGATCTCGGCGACGGTCACGAAGTACTGGATCTGGCGCAACTCCATCTCACGATGATGGCCGATCCGGGAATGCCGCCGGACGCCGGTTGGTTGTTGAAGCCTGGACTGTTCCCTCCACAGAGAGCTGACGGCAATGGCGGAGAAGACCGTGAAGATTCCAGGCCCGGACCACCCGATCACCGTCGGGAAGAATCCGGACCGCGTGGTGGTGAAGGTCGGCGACCAGGTGATCGCCGACACCCGGGACGCCCTGTCGCTGCAAGAGGCGAGCTACGGCGCGGTGCAGTACATCCCGCGCAAGGACGTCGACTTCACGCAGCTGGAGCGCACCGACAACGAGACCTACTGCCCCTACAAGGGCGACGCGTCGTACTACAGCGTTCTCCCCGCCGGAGCGGACGGAGTGAACGCGGTGTGGACGTACGAAGCGCCGTACGACGCAGTCGCCGACATCCGCGACCACGTCGCCTTCTACCCGAACAAGGTGACGATCGAAATCGTCACCGACTGATAGCCCCGGCGCGCCTGAACGCATCCATAGGGTTCGACACGGCGTTCAGGTGCGCCGGACGATCAGGGCGGCCCCCGTCAACGCAACCGCTAGACAGACCGCGGCGGTGAGTGCGGTGGTCGGGCCGGTGAACTGCGCTGCCGTGGCGGTGGCTGCTGCGCCGATGCCGGGCAGACCGCTCTGGCTGATGGCGTTGAGGCCTCCCAGCGCGCCCAGGAACTGCGGGGGCATGTGCCGTTGCAGATGTGTGCCGGTGACTATCTGGGTCCCGGTCAGTGCGAGTGATGCGACGCCGAGCACCACCCAGGCCGACAGAATTGTCGGTGTGCGCGGGAAGAGGGCTATGCAGCTCGCACCGGCGACTAGACCGAGCGTGATGAGCCGTAGGGGTCGCTGAGGGACCTTGGCGATCATGGACATCGAGAGTCCCGTGGCCAGCGCCGCCACTCCTGGAGCCGCGCGCAACAAGCCGTATCCGGTGCTGGACGAGTCCCAGGTAGTGACCGCCAGAGCCGGTAGCAGCGTCTCCGCGCTGATGGCCAGCGTGCTGCTGGCGACCAGGACCAGCTGCAGGGCTAGCACCCAGCGATGTGTCAGGGCATAGCGCAGGCCGTCGGTGAGCCGATCCGCTGACTCCAACCGGTCAGGGCGGTGCGGAGTCCGCAGCGACACGATCGCGGCCAGTGCGATCACCGTGACCAGAGCGTTGACCGCGAACACCGTCGCCGTACCGGTACTGGCCAGCAGCAGTCCTCCCACCGCGGGACCCACCAGCGCCGACGACGACCAGACCGCCATCGACAGCGACTGGGCCGACAACAGCGCGTCCGGTGGGACGAGAGCCGGTGTCAGCGCCGTCTGCGCCGGGATCACGAACGCGAGCCGGCAGGCGTCGATCACCGCGGCCGCGTAGAAGAACAGCGGATGCAAAACGCCTGTCACGGCAGCCACCGCCAGCGTGCCCGCCGTCGCCGCCTCGACCACGAAGGCGACCTTCACGACGGCGAACGGATCGAGTCGGTCGACGATCGGGCCCGCCAGCAACGGGACGGTGGCGATCGGGATCGAGAAGCACAAGCCCTGAATGCCGAGCGGGATCGTCGAGTGGGTCTGCTGATAGAGCACCCAGGCGGCGGCCACGATGTTCATCTGGGTGCCGACCGACGAGATGATCGATCCCAGCCAGAGCCGGGTGAAGGCCGGAGATCTCAGCGCGACGGGCGGACGCGCCTGCACAGTCAGTCCCCGAGTTCGTCGTGCCACCTGAGCTCGGCCTCGGCGTGCAGCTCAGCGCGGCGGAACGACGCGGCCTGGGCCGGCGAGTCGAGGAAGCCCTCGGCGTGGCCGCGCTTGCGTTCGGCTGCGAGTCGCTCGAGCTCCGCGGCGACGGCCTGGCGATGCTCGGCCAGGAGCGCGGCCAGGGTGTCGGTGCCGCTCGCGGCGAAGACGAGGGCCACCGAGACCGGGTCGACCGGCTGCCGGTACGGCGCGATCGCCTGTTCGCGCAGGCGGTCCAGCTCCGCACTCCCGGTCGCGGTGATCCGGTAGATCGTGCGCTGCGGGCGCCGGCCGATCTGCTCCGTGCGTACCGGCTCGATGAATCCGGCCGCCGCCAGCTCCCGCAGCTCCCGGTGCATCGGTCCGGTGCCGATCGCGGCCCACTGATCCGCGCGAGTGATCTCCACGTCGCGCCGCAACTGGTGACCGTGCCGCGGGCCTCGCTCGGCGAGCAGCCCGAGAACGACGAGCCGAGTTAGATTCATGAATCTAGCTTCATGACTCTATTTGTCTTCGTCAAGAGCGCGCCCGAATTCTCTTGGCGTGAGGGTGGGCGGGGTGATTCACTGCCCGCGATGATCACGAGAGTTGATGACTACCTGCATGCGGTTCCGTTGTCCGGCTCGTTCGCCGAGCAGGTTGGGCCGTTCACGCTGTTTCGGAGTACGACGATCTGGCCTTATTACGCGCGTCCGGTGCCGGGCGCGGGGGCGACCGTCGAGCCGGCCGATATCGAGCTGGTGCGGGCTCGCTGTGCCGAGCTCGGCATCCCGTTGAGCTTCGAGTGGGTCGTCGAGACCTGCCCATCGCTTGGACCGGCGGCGGCCGCGGCTGGGCTGAGCGTGGTCGAGCATCCGCTGCTCGTGCTCGAACGGGCCGACTTCCGCCCGGCTTCGGCCGACGCGCGCTGCGAGATCCTGCCGGCCGAGGACGACGTGATCCGCCAGTCGCGGGCAGTCCAGAACCTCGCGTTCAGCGACCCGGGTACGGCAGTCGGAGTGGCCGGACCGGCCGAACGTGACGCCGCCGCAGCCGAACTCGCGGACGAGATGGTCGCCGGCCTGCGCGCCCGTACGCTCAAGGGAGCGACGGTGACTGCGGGTGCATTCACCGACGACGGCATCGTGGCCTGCGGCGCACACCAGCCGGTCGAGTCCAGCACCGAAATCGTCGGCGTCGCGACGCTCCCCGCCATGCGCCGCAAGGGCCTGGGCGCGGCCGTCACGACCACCTTGATCGACCACGCGTTCGCGAACGGCGTCGACCTCGTCCTGCTGTCCGCCGAGTCGGACGCGGTCGCCGCGGTCTACGAGCGCGTCGGCTTCCACCGGATCGGGAGCGCCGGGGCAGCGGAGTGACGGGCAGTCCGACGTCGCGCCTCGTCGTACTGCGGGGGAACTCCGGCTCCGGGAAGTCCACCACCGCCCGTTTGCTGCGCGAACGCCTCGGCCGCGGTACGGCGTGGATCGAACAGGACCAGATCCGCCGGATCCTCCTGTGGGAGAAGGACTACCCGAACGGCGTCAACATCGGCCTGATCGACGCGAACGCCCGCTACGCGCTCGACCACGGGTACGACGTCATCCTCGAAGGCATCCTGGACGCCGGCCGGTACGGCGACATGTTGCGCCGGCTGACCGCGGACCATCGCGGCCAGACCCTGCACTACTACTTCGACATCCCGTTCGAAGAAACCCTGGTCCGGCACGCAAACCGCGACTGGGCCGCCAACGTGACCGCCGACATGATGCGCGACTGGTACCGCGAACGCGACCTGCTGCCGACCCTCGAGCAGTCCGTCATCGGTCCGGGCAGCACGCAAGAGCAAACCCTCTCCAAGATCCTGGCCGATCTGGACGAACGGTTGGTAGTTAGTAGGGATCGGGCCGTACCGTAGTAGGGATGAGCACAACTGAGCGGAGCCGCCCGCGTACGCTCGCCGAGGCGCTGCGTACTTGGGGCGACGGCGCGCTCGGGCAGTTGTTGCTGAAGCGGCCGGACCTGGCGATGCCGATCCCAGCTGATACCGGGCAGTTGGCCGCGCGGGCGACGACGAATGCGTCGGCGGCGCGGGCGATCAATCGGCTGGATGAGTTCGGGGTGGATCTGCTCGAGGCGTTATCCGCCTTGCCCGAGCCGGTGGATCTCGAAGCGTTGGCTGCCGGGGTAGGTCAATCGGTGCAGGTGGTTCAGCCTCGCGTGGCCGAGCTGCTGGAGCTGGCGCTGGTGTGGGGTTCTGAGGACGACCTGCGGCCGATCCGCGCCGTACATGAGCTGCTCGGGCCGACGCCGGCCGGGCTCGGTCCGATCACGACCAGGCATTTCGGTGACCTGGACCAGCTGATCGAGGACGCCGGTCCCGATGCGCGTGAGGTGCTCGACAAGCTGACCTGGGGTCCGCCGACCGGGTCGGTGGAGAAGGCCGAGCGTCCGGTGACGATCGCCTCGGCACGTACGCCGGTGGAGCGGTTGCTCGCCCGTGGTCTCGTCGTACCGAAGGATCCGAACACTGTCGTGCTTCCGCGGCAGATCGGACTGCATCTGCGCGGTGGGCGGGTGCTGGCGTCGACGCGGCCCGTTCCGCCGCCATTGGACGGGAAGCAGGTTTCGGCCGCGATCGCCGACCGGGCTGCGGCTGGTGCCGCACTCGATCTCGTCGGGCTCGTCGACCGGGCTCTGGAGCAGCTTGGATCCGAGCCGCCACCCGTACTGCGGACAGGTGGGATTGGTGTCCGTGAGCTCCGCAGTTTGGCCAACAAGATCGGTGCGGACGAGCAGAACGCCGCAGCCGTGCTGGAGATCGCGTACGCCGCTGGACTCGTTGCGGCCGTGGAAGCCGGCAATAGTGAGCTATGGCTGCCGACCAGCGCCTATGACGACTGGCTTGAGCTGGATCTGGCGCATCGGTGGGCTCAACTGGTCTTTGCCTGGTTCGGTGGTCTTAGGGCGATCGGACTGATCGGTCGGCGTGACAGCGGCGGCGCTACGGCCGCTGCGCGCGAGCGGTTGATCAACGCGCTCGCACCGGATCTGGAGCGGTTGCTGGCGCCAGAGATTCGAGTGCTGACCTTGCAGGCGTTGGCCGACGCCGGAGCCGGGGTGGCGCCGGCTGTGCAGTCCGTTGTTACGTGGGTCGCGTGGCATCGGCCGCGCCGGGGTGGGCAGTTCCGCGACGAGCTGGTCGAGTGGAGCATCAACGAGGCCGCACTGCTCGGGCTGACCGGGTTGGGCACCTTTGCTGGGCATGCGCGGCCGTTGCTGACAGCTGAGCCGACTGCAGATGAGCTGGCCGAGGCGATCCGTCCGCTGGTGCCGGAGCCGGTGTCTGAGCTGCTCCTACAAGCTGACCTCACTGCGGTCGCGCCTGGCCCGCTAGTGCGCGTCGTGCAGGACGAGCTGTCGGCCATGGCCGACGTGGAATCCCACGGTGGTGCTGGGGTCTACCGCTTCAGCGAGAACTCCGTACGGCGTGCCTTCGACCTTGGACGGACTGCCGATCAGTTGCATGCGTGGCTGGCCGAGCATTCACGGACTCCGGTCCCGCAGCCCTTGTCGTACCTGATTGATGATGTGGCAAGACGGCACGGCGTACTCCGGATGGGCACGGCGACGACGTACCTGCGCTGTGATGACGAGACGGTCATCACGCAGTTGCTGGGGTCGAATCTGCCGGGGATTCGGTTCCGGCGGTTGGCGCCGACTGTGGTCGTCTCGCCTTCGCCGCCGGACGTGGTGTTGAGCCGGTTGCGTGAGGCGGGGTTGGCTCCCTTGGCGGAGACGTTCGACGGAGCAGTGCACGTCACTGGTATCGGGCGGCGGCGTGGTGAGGCACCGCGTCGTCGTACCAGCCGGGACTTCGTCGACAACCCCTTGGACCTCACTGACGAGCAGGTGAAGGCTGTGATCGAGAAGGTCCGGGCCGGCGATCGGATCGCCGCCGAACGGCCGGATGACGACGGACTGGTCGAGCCGACCGCTCCGGCGGAGACGATCGCGATCCTGACCAATGCTGCGGAGGCTCACAGCCGGACGTGGATCTCGTACGTCGATCACAACGGCACCGCCTCGGAACGCATCGTCGAACCGGTCCGAGTCGCTGACGGCTGGCTCACCGCCTACGAAGACGCCACCGACCAGCCCCGCACCTACGCCCTCCACCGCATCTCCACCGCTCGACCCGTGGTTTGACCCCCTCCGGCACAATGGAGGGTCGGGGCGACGTTAGGGAGATGCAGTGACAGACGGTCCACTGATCGTGCAGTCGGACAAGACACTTCTACTCGAGACTGCACATCCGGACGCGAACGACTGCCGGAAGGCCATTGCGCCGTTCAGTGAGTTGGAGCGGGCTCCGGAGCACGTACACACCTACCGGCTGACACCGCTCGGCCTGTGGAACGCGCGGGCCGCAGGGCACGACGCCGAGCAGGTGATCGACGTGCTGCTGCGCTACAGCCGCTACCCGGTCCCGCACTCGCTCCTCGTCGACATCGCGGAGACGCTGGACCGCTACGGTCGCCTGCGGCTCGAGAAGCACCCACAGCACGGGCTGGTGCTGGTCAGCACCGACCGCCCGGTGCTGGAGGAGGTGCTGCGCAGTGCGAAGGTCAAGCCGATGCTGGGCGCCCGCCTCGACGACGACACCGTCATCGTGCACCCGTCCGAGCGCGGTCACCTCAAGCAGACCCTGCTGAAGCTCGGCTGGCCCGCTGAGGACCTCGCCGGGTACGTCGATGGTGAGACGCACAAGATCGAGCTAGTACGAGACGGCTGGGACATGCGCCCGTACCAGCAGCAGGCGGTCGACTCGTTCTGGCATGGTGGCTCGGGCGTCGTCGTACTGCCCTGTGGCGCCGGCAAGACGATCGTCGGTGCGGCCGCGATGGCACAGGCGTCCGCGACCACACTGATCCTGGTCACGAACACCGTGTCCGCGCGGCAGTGGAAGGACGAGCTGCTCAAGCGCACCACTCTGACCGAGGACGAGATCGGCGAGTACTCCGGTGCCCGCAAGGAGATCCGGCCCGTCACGATTGCGACGTACCAGGTGATGACGACGCGGCGGAAGGGTGTCTACACGCACCTTGAGCTGTTCGACGCGCGCGACTGGGGCCTGATCGTGTACGACGAGGTGCATCTGCTGCCGGCACCGATCTTCCGCATGACCGCGGACCTGCAGACCCGGCGGCGGATCGGTCTGACCGCGACGCTGGTCCGGGAGGACGGTCACGAGGGCGACGTGTTCTCACTGATCGGGCCGAAGCGGTATGACGCGCCGTGGAAGGACATCGAGGCGCAGGGCTGGATCGCGCCGGCCGACTGCGTCGAGGTGCGGGTGGACCTCGAGCAGACCGAGCGGTTCGTGTACGCGACCGCCGAGCCCGAGGACCGCTACCGGCTGGCCGCGTCGACTCCCGCGAAGTCCAGGCTGGTACGACGGATCGCCGAGCATCACGCGGGTGAGCCGCTGCTGGTGATCGGCCAGTACATCGACCAACTCGACGAGCTCGGCGAACGGCTGGAATGCCCGGTGATCAAGGGCGAGACGACGGTCCGCGAACGGCAGCGGTTGTTCCAGGCCTTCCGCACCGGCGAGATCAACCGCCTGGTGGTCAGCAAGGTCGCCAACTTCTCCATCGACCTCCCCGAGGCGTCCGTCGCCATCCAGGTCTCCGGCACCTTCGGCTCCCGCCAGGAAGAAGCCCAGCGCCTGGGCCGAGTCCTCCGCCCCAAGGGCGACGGCCGCACCGCCCACTTCTACTCCATCGTCGCCCGAGACACCGTAGACGCAGAATTCGCCGCCCACCGCCAACGCTTCCTGGCCGAACAGGGCTACGCCTACACAATCGTAGACGCCGAAAACCTCTTCGCCTGAAGCTAGTCGCCGAGGCGGGTGTGGATTCCGTTGAAGTGGTTTTTCATGGAGTGGGCGAAGGCTTCGGGGTTTCCGGTTTGGAGGGTGTTGAGGAGGTCTCGGTGCCAGGCGGCGGCGTCGGCGGGGGTGTAGCGGGCGCCTGGTAGGCGGGCGTCGACTTGGGCGAACGTGCGCCAAAAGACTGACAGCAGATCGATGACCAATGCGTTGCCCAGGGGCTCGTAGAGGGCTTGGTGGAAGGACCAGTCTTCGTCGGGGAAGTAGCGGCCGGCTGCTGCTTCGGCTTCCATTCGGGCGACGATGGGTTCGAGGGCGTCGTAGCCGGCGGAGGTGAAGTGGGCTACTACGTCGTCGGCCATGCCTACCTCTAGGGCTTGGCGGACCTCTAGAACGTTCTGGACGTCGCGGAGGTCGCCGGCCATCGACTGGGACATGCGGAAGGCGAGACCGTCCTCGAGGGACTGCAGCGAGACCTCGCCGACGTACGTGCCGTAGCCGTGGCGGATCTCGATGATGCCGACGGCCTGCAGGGCCTTCATCGCCTCGCGCAGCGGGTGCCGGCCGACTCCTAGCTGGGCCATCAGCTCCTGCTCGTTGGGCAGGGGATCACCCGCCTTCAGCCCACGCTCCAGGATGTACGACTTCATCTGGTCGCGGATGAAGGACTGATTCCCCGCCGCACCACGTGCCCGGCCGAGCCCACCCGTCGTCACGCCGGCCCCTCCTCCAGTCATAGGACCCGTCAGTCTAAACCGGCGCGGTCCAGTAAGGGACGGATCGCCGCGATCTCCGCGTCGTCCAACGGAATCCCGGGGTACGCCGTCATCGGACAGTCGATCACCCCGAGCAGATACAACCCGGCCTTGAACGCCCCCAGCGCCGCCGAACTCGCCCCCATCCGAGACCGATCCGCGACGGTGATGATGTCGAACAGGCGGAACAGGCGATCCTGCTCCGCACGCGCTGCCGCCGCGTCGCCGGCTACCGCAGCATTGAACAGCCGAACATAACCACCAGGGTCGACATTTCCCAGACCAGGTACGACGCCGTCCACGCCGAACGCCAGCGCGGAATCGACCGTCACCTCCGACCCGGTCATGATCGCGAAATTCGTCAGCTGCTTCTCGCGCCGGGACAGGACGAGTTCGCGCAACGAAGATTCCTGGCCCGACGAGTCCTTCACTCCAGCAATAGCGCCTTGCTCAGCCAGGGATGTGACAAGAGCTGCGGGGAGCTTGGTGCCTGCACGGGATGGGATGTCGTACGCATAGAGCGGAGTGTCCCCCGCCAGCGACGCCAGCCGAGTGAAATGCCGCTCGATCTCGGCTGGGTGCGTTGCTGCATAGAACGGCGCTGTCGCGACCAGACCGTCCACTCCGGCCTTCAGCGCGGCAGACAGATGCGCACCGACGCGAGCGGTCGACGTGTCGATCACACCGGCCAGCACCGGCACCTGCCCAGCCGCCTCGGCCACGGTGGTCTCCAGTACGACCTGCCGCTGCTCGTCGGTCAGAAACGTGCCCTCACCCGAGGTGCCGAGTACGAACACCCCGTTCACACCCCCAGCCAACTGGTACTGGATCAACCGGGCCAGCGACGCGGTGTCGACGTCGTACGAAGCGGTGAACGGCGTAACCAGCGGCGGTACGACGCCAGTCAAGTGGGCGGTGTCAGACAAGGGGTCCCCTAACAATCGAAGGTGGCAAAGCGCAGAGTGGCGAACGACGAGGTCTCACCGGCCTCGTAGAAGATGCCGACCGAGCCATCCGGCAGCAACGCCAGGTCTGAATAGCCAGCCATGCCGGAGTGCACCACCAGACCCGGCTGCCAGGTCTGACCGGCGTCGTCACTCACAAAGACAGTCAGCTCGCGCCGCACCGAAGGATCGACCGGAGTCGACAGCAACAGCCGACCGTCCGGAAGGGTGAGCACACTCGCCTGGATCCCTGGCGCGGTGATCTCCGGGATGCCGACGTACGGCGCATCCAGCGTCGAACCACCGTCCGACGACCAGGCGTGTACCCGCGCCGACGCAGTCCCCTGATGGTTGCGTGCGTTGAAGTACAACCGCCCGTCCGACAGCTCAGCGACCGCGGTCTCGTTGGCGTTGATCTCGGCGCCGTCGTTGCGATCCACGAAGCCCACCGACCACGTCACCCCACCGTCGTCGCTGACGATGCAGTGTCCACCGTTCAACCGAATCAGGTCGTCAACAGGCTCAGACGGCACAAACGAGTGGTTCGCTGGTACGACGAGACGCCCCGAGCGCAAGGCGATCCCGTGACACGGCCCGGTTGCGTACCAACCCCAGTCCCCCGGCTTCACCTGTCCGGTGATCTCCACGGTCGGACTCCACGTCACACCGTCGTCAGCGGATCGTTGCACGTAGACCCGCCGACCGGACTCCGGATCGGTGCCTCGGGCAAGCGACAGCTCCACCGCGTCCGCGCCGTTCTCCACAGACACGAGGACGATGTCGCCACTGGCCGGATCGACAACAGGCACGGGGTTTCCGCACGTCTTGCCCGGTACGGCGGAGATCACCTGGAACGGCAGCCAGGTCCGCCCGCCGTCGAGCGAACGCCGGAGCACGATCTCGATCTCGCCCGCGTCACCGGACCCGTGCAGCCGTCCCTCGCAGAACGCGAGCACCACCGAACCCTTCGCCACCACCGACGGAATCCGGAAGGTGTGATAGCCACTCCCGGCCGGGTCGAAGACCGTCGCCGAGGGGATTTCCAGCGCACCGACTCTTGAAGACATAGGACGTACTATGTCATGGTGAGGCCTTCCGATGGAAGTGAGGCCTCATGCCAGTCAGCAGAAGATCTTTCCTCGGCGGTGGGCTGGCCGCCGCCGCTGTCGCGGTCACGGGTACGCCGCTGCTGGCGGGGTGCGCGTCCGACCAGAAGAACACTGCCGCGGCGAACGCGGCCGTCAAGCTGCCGACCTACACCAAGTACGGCGAGATCAAGCCAGACCTCCCCGGCACCGACGTCGTCCTCGACGGATTCCTCAAATACCCGGCCAACCCGGTAAAGGCGATCGCCGAGGCCCCGGGCGACGGCCAACCGATCACGTTCTTGACCAACATCCCCGGCGCCATCCCGCCCGCGGTCGACAAGAACCAGTTCTGGCAAGAGCTGAACAAACGCCTCGGCTCCGAGCTGCAGATCAGCATGGCGTCGAACGACGAGTACAAGGACAAGTTCGCGACCCGGATCGCGGGGGGCGACCTGCCGGACATCCTGAACATCCCGCCGGACACGCCGCAGATCCCCGGCCTGGTGAAGTCCAAGTGCATGGACCTGACCGAGCACCTGTCCGGCGACGCGGTGAACAAGTACCCGTTCCTGGCGAACCTCCCGACCGAGTTCTGGAAGGGCTGCGTCTTCAACGGAGCGATCTACGGCGTCCCGGTGCCACGCGGCATGTCCCGTACGTCGCTCGCCCTCTACCGCGAGGACCTCCTTGCCGCGAAGGGCATCAAGGACCCGGCACCGAAGAACTTCGAGGAGTTCTTCGACCTGGCGAAGGAGATGACCGCGGCCAAGCAGAACAAGTGGGCCTGGACGCGGGTCCCGATGTCGACGATCCGGATGATGCTGTCGATTCCGAACGTCTGGGACGAGAAGGGCGGCAAGTTCACCTCGATGTACGAGCACGAGGCGCAGCAGCAGGCCCTCGAGGCGGGCCGCACAATGGTTGCCGCCGGCGTAGTGAACCCGGACGCGTTCAATGACAAGGCGAGCGCCCGCAAGCAGTGGTTCAACGGCGGCATCGCTGTCTTCGACTACGACAGCTTCGTGGCCTGGAACCAGTACTACAGCGACAACACCGCCGGGGACGCGTTCGGGGTGAACATGCTCGACGTACCGGGCTTCGACGGTGGCGACGGTGCGCCGTGGATGGGTGGGGCGCTGAACAACATCACGTCGTTCAGCAAGAACAGCAAGCACACGCCCGAGACGCTGCTGAAGATCGCGAACTGGATGGCCGCGCCGTTCGGCACCGAGGAGTACCTGTTCCGCAAGTACGGCGTCGCCGGCCGGCACTACACCCTGCAGGGCACGGATCCGGTGCCGACCAAGGTAGGAGTCGTCGAGACCGGCATTGGCCTGCAGTACATCAGCGACTCGACTCTGGCGCTGTACTGGGCCGGGAGGCCGGACGTCCCGCAGAAGCAGCACGCCATCCAGGAGAAGGTCGCGAAGCGGCTCGCGTACGACGCGTCGTACGGGCTGTACTCCGACACGCTTTCGAAGAAGCAGACGCAGCTCAAGAAGTCGATGGACGACCTGGAGAACCAGATCGTGCAGGGCAAGAAGCCCGTGTCCGACTGGGCCGGAGCCGTGCAGACCTGGAAGTCGTCGGGCGGCGACAAGATGCGCAGTGAGCTCGAGCAGGCACTCGCCGACACGGCAGGGAAGTAGATGCTGCAGCGGACCAAGCCGCAGTCGCAGCAGCTGAGTCTCGGGCGGCGGTTGGTGCGGGATCGGGTGTTGTTGTTGTTCGCGCTGCCCGGGGTTGGGCTGATCATCGCGTTCCACTACGTGCCTCTGCTCGGCAACGTGATCGCGTTCAAGGATTATCAGCCGTTTCTCGGGATCGGCGCGAGCGACTGGTCGGGGTGGGCGAACTTCGGCGTCATCTTCAACGGCGATCCGGTGTTCCTGCGGGCGTTGAAGAACACGTTGATCCTGACCGTTCTGCAGTCGGTCTTCGTGTTCCCGGCGCCGATCGTCCTGGCGCTGCTGCTGAACTCGTTGTTCTCCGAGCGGATCAAGCGGATCGCGCAAAGCATCCTGTACCTGCCGCACTTCATGTCGTGGGTGATCGTGGTCGCGCTGTTCCAGCAGATGCTCGGCGGCAGCGGGCTGCTGAACAACTACCTGCGGTCGCACGACCTGGCCACGATCAACATCATCGGGAACTCGGAGTTGTTCCACGTCCTGCTGACGTCGCAGATCATGTGGAAGGACACCGGCTGGGCCACGATCCTGTTCCTCGCCGCGCTGTCGCAGATCGACTCGCAGCTGTACGAGGCGGCGAGTGTGGACGGCGCGAGCCGGATGAAGCAGCTGTGGCACGTCACCTTGCCGGGGTTGCGCGGGATCATCATCCTGCTGTTCATCCTGCGGCTCGGTGACTCGCTGACCGTCGGTTTCGAGCAGATCATCCTGCAGCAGCAGGCGGTCGGGCGAGATGTCAGCGAGGTGCTCGACACCTACGTCTACAACAACGGCGTCCTCGGCGGCGCGTGGGGTGTGGCGGCCGCGGTCGGCCTGGTGAAGGGCATCGTCGGCGTGATCCTCGTGCTGACCGCGAACAAGGTCGCCCATATCTTCGGAGAGCAAGGGGTGTACCAGAAATGACGCAGGCCGTCGTGTCCCGTCGTACCGCACCGGCTCGGAAGATCGTGCAGGGCGTACCCATACCGTCCTGGCCGATGCGGATCGTCAAAGGCCTGGTGTTGTTGGTGTTCTGCGTGGTCGTGATCATCCCGTTCGTCGGCGTGATCTCGACCAGCGTGGCCCCGAACAAGCAGATCAACGAGTCCGGTGGTCTGGTCCTGTTCCCGAAGTCGGTCAACTTCGCGGCGTACGAGTCGCTGTTCGCCGGCGGCGTGGTGACACAGGCGTTGCTCGTCAGCATCTTTGTCACGGTCGCCGGGACGCTGCTGAGTCTGACGGTGTCCTGCCTGCTCGCGTACGCGTTGTCCCGGCCCGGATTCGCCGCGGGCAAACCGATCCTGCTGGTGGTCCTTTTCAGCATGCTGTTCTCGCCCGGCATCATCCCGACGTACCTGACGGTCAAGGGAGCCGGGCTGCTGGACAGCATCTGGGCGCTGATCGTGCCGACGATGGTGAGCGCGTTCAACGTCGTCGTCCTGCGAGCGTTCTTCATGAACCTGCCGAACGAGATCACCGAGAGCGCCCGGATCGACGGCGCGGGTGAGTTGAAGACGTTCCTGTACATCGTGCTGCCGCTGTCCAAGGCCGTGCTGTCGGTGATCGGCCTCTTCTACGCGGTCTCCTACTGGAACGCGTTCTTCTCGGCCCTGCTGTACCTGAACGACTCCAAGCTGTGGCCGTTGCAACTGGTACTACGAACGTACGTCATCAACGACACCCAGCTGGGCAGCGCCGACCTCGGCACCGAACTGCTGCCACCGCAGGCGTCGATCCAGATGGCGATCCTGGTCGTCTCGATCGTGCCGATCCTGCTCGTCTACCCGTTCCTGCAGCGCCACTTCGCCAAGGGCGTGCTCACCGGCGCGGTGAAAGGGTAATTCGGTTTGCCGGGCGCGGGGTGTCGAGTAACGTGGCTGGGCTCCCCCCACCCCTGCCGGAGGTACCCCATGCCGTCTGACGTGTCCGACACCCTCCAGGCCGAGAAGGACTACCTGGCGGCGTCCCGGGCCGCACTGGCAGCGATGCGGGAGAAGACGGGCGCCCTGGAGGTCCACAGCGCGGACCGGGTCAACCAGGAGTACCTGCTGGCCGCTATCTGGCGCCGGATGAAGGAGCTCGAGGACGACCCCGAGGTGCCGCTGTTCTTCGGTCGACTCGACTACCTCGAGCCGACCGACGAGACGTTCCACATCGGCCGCAGGCACGTGAACGACGACTCCGGTGAGCCGCTGGTGGTGGACTGGCGCGCCGACATCTCGGTGCCGTTCTACCGGGCCAGCCGGACCGAGCCGATGGGGGTCGGGGTACGACGGCGCTTCGGCTTCACGCATGGGGTCATGACGGCCTACGAGGACGAGGACCTGACCACTGCCAAGCCGGTCGACGAGCACAGCGACATCCTCGACGCCGAGATCGAGCGACCCCGTTCCGGCCCGATGCGCGACATCGTCGCCACCATCCAGCCGGAGCAGGATGTAATCGTCCGGGCCGGGGTCGAGGACACCATCTGCGTCCAGGGCGCGCCTGGAACCGGGAAGACCGCGGTAGGGCTGCACCGGGCGGCGTACCTGCTCTACGCCTATCGTGATCAGCTCAGCCGGGCCGGAGTGCTCGTGGTCGGCCCGAACGCGAGCTTCCTGCGGTACATCGGCGATGTACTGCCCGCGCTGGGCGAGATCGAGGCCAAACAGACGACCGTCGAGGAGCTGGTCGGCCGGGTGAAGGTCGCTGGGCCGGGTCCCGCGCTGGTCGACGTACTCAAGGGCGATGCGCGGATGGCCGACGTACTGCACCGCGCCGTGTGGTCGCAGATACAGCTGCCCAAGGAGGCGCTGGTCGTGCCCCGGGGGTCGCACAAGTGGCGGGTGCCGACGTACGAGGCCGAAGAGCTGGTCACCGAGCTCCGCACTCGCGGCGTCCGGTACGGCGCCGGCCGGTCGATGCTGCCGCAGCGACTCGCACACGCCGTGCTGCTGCGGATGGAGTCCGCCGGTGACTCACCTGACGACCGAGTGCAGGACGCAGTGGCGCGTAGTCGACCCGTCAAGCAGTACGCCGAAGCGCTCTGGCCGGCTGTGGACCCTGCGAAGCTGCTCTTCCGCCTGTACACCGATCCGGCCCTGCTGGCCGAGCACGCCGACGGCATCCTCACCCCTGCGGAGCAGGCGATGCTGACGTGGGACAAGGCGCCACGGTCGGCCGGTGCGGCCAAGTGGTCGGTCGCTGACGCCACCCTGATCGACGAGATCGCCGATCTGGTCGATCGGACGCCGTCACTCGGGCACGTGGTGCTGGACGAGGCGCAGGACTTGTCAGCCATGCAGCTGCGCGCAGTAGGTCGCCGCTGCTCGACCGGATCGATGACTGTCCTCGGGGACATCGCCCAGGGCACCACTCCGTGGGCCACGCCGTCGTGGGACGAGGCACTGAAGCACCTGGGCAAGACCGGCGCCCACACCGAGGAGCTGACCGCCGGCTTCCGCGTCCCCGGCCAAGTGATCGAGTACGCCGCCCGCCTCCTCCCCCAGATCGCACCCCACCTCACCCCGCCGACTGCCGTCCGACGTGCGCGCGGCGAGCTCACCATCACCCGCGTACCCGATGCCCTGGCCGCCGCGGTGACAACGGTGGACGAGATCTCGGCACCTGGAACGATCGGCCTGATCGTCCCGGACGCCATGGTGCCGGCGAGCCGAAAAGCCTTGCAGGGCAAAGGTATCGGCTTCTCCGTCCTGGGTGACGAGGACGACGCCGACGCGCACCTCGACGTCGTACCGGCTTCACTGGCCAAGGGCCTCGAGTTCGACCATGTCGTCCTCGTAGAGCCGGCCGGCATCGTGGCGGGCGAAGCGGACGAGCGGACCGGACTGCGCCGCCTCTACGTCTGCCTCACCCGCGCCGTCACCTCGCTGGCCGTACTCCACCGCGACGACCTTCCCGCCGTCCTCGCCGAGCTCTAGCCGTAAGCCGGACTGGTCGCGTCCGGCACGAGCAGCGCCGGCGAGCCACTTCCGTTGGCCGGAACAGACCAGATATCGGACTGCAATCCGTAGAGAATCGTCGAGTCGTCTCGCCACAACGGCTGGTCGTCGACGCTACGAGTCTCGGCCAACCTGGTCACCCGCCGCGTGGCCAGGTCCACCACCGCGAGCCGCCACTCGCCCGGAGAGATCTTTTGTTTGAAGGCGATCCGGCGTCCGTCCGGCGACAGCGACGGGCACTCGACGTTCTCGAGGATCGCCTCGCCACGGTACCGCTGGTAGTCCGCCTCGATGAGATACGTCTTCCCCTTACTGGCCAGCGTCACGTAGAACCGGTTGCCATCGGCACCGAAGGTGATCCCCCAATAGTTGACGTCCGACGCGAAGTAGCGTCGCCCGCCGACGAAGACCGCAAGCTCCTCGATGCTCTTGGCCAGCCGACCGGTCGGCACCTCGTAGAGTCCGCTGCGGGTGGAGAAGCCGGTCGCGGAGTACGAGTCACCGGTGACGAACAAGGTCCAGTCCACGAATCGTCCATCCGGCGAAACCCGCGCTCTGCTTGGCGTCCCAGGCAGCGTCTCCCGATGTCGAACCGAGAGATCGGGACCCAGGATCAGCAGGTCGGTCAGCGGCGGCAGCGACCCGGGTCGAAGGCTCAGGCACACGCCCGTACCCCGAGCGGCCGCGTACCGATCGCAGCGAAGGTCCCCGACCTTTCGTGGCCCGGCCGGTGCCGTCGTCGGCACGGCGGCCAGCTTGCCGAAGTCCGGGCCCTTGGCAACGTTTCGGAAGAAGAGCGTCCGGCCGTCCAACGACATCGACTGCCCGGTGATCACCGGGACCGCATTCTCGGCGGGCTCGTTGCCGCGAGCGGAGACGACGTACGTGATCCCCACCCCCGCGAAGACGACGAATCCGACCAACCCGACCAGGACCTTCTTCATCCGTGCGACTCCCAGGGTTTGACGACGCCGGCGGCGATCGTGACCGTCAGCAGAAGCCCGGCAGTCACGAGCAAGGACGGGCGCAGGTCCCACAGCGTCCACGCCAGCCCGAAGAGCACGGCAGACGCCATCCGGGCCAGCGCCTGACCGGTCTGAAGCAATGCCAACCCACTTGCGCGTAAACCTTCCGGCAACAACGGTCCGGCCGCGGCAGGTAACACTCCATCCGTGGCGGCGTAGAAGGCACCATGCAGGGCCAGCGCAACCACAGCCGACCACACACCGCCGACCGAGCCGCAAACCAGCAGCACTGCGCCCACCAGCGCGAGATGTCCGCCGATGAACACCCGCCAGCGACCGACCCGATCGGCCAGCCGTCCCAACGGAACCGCGAGCAACAGGAAGACTCCCGTCGTACCCAGCGGCAAGAGCGGGAACAGCGTCGTACTGATGTCCCATCGTCGCTGCAAAGCCAAGTAGACAAAGGAATCCGTGATCGTCACGAGCCCGAGCAACGCCGCCCAGCCGCACATCCACCGGAAGCTCCGCCGCCGTAGCAGGCCGAACATCGCCCGCAACGGCACACCCGACGCCCGCTGAGTCCTGACCTTGTCCCGTACGGCGAGGACCAGCAGCACGACGCCGAATCCCGCGATGCAGAAGCTCGTTACGAAGACGGACCCGTAGTCGCCGAGGCTGACCCACAGCACTCCCATCGCGACCAGCGGCCCGAGGAAGGCGCCGGCGGTGTCCAGCGCGCGATGCACGCCGAACGACCGGCCGAGCGAGTCCGGCGCACTGCTCAACGAGATCAGCGCATCGCGCGGGGCCGTTCGAACTCCCTTCCCCGCCCGGTCGACCGCGAGTACGGCGCCGATCGCGGCCACCGACGACCCGGCGAGCATCAGGCCGAGCTTGCAGATCGCGGACAGCCCATAGCCGATACCTGCGACGGTCTTGAGCCGGTGCCACCGATCTGCCGCATACCCACCGACGAGACGCAGTACGGCGGTCGCACCGGCGTACAGGCCGTCCAGTAGCCCGAACTGCAAGGGGTTCAGGCCGAGTCCGAGCACGAGGTAGAGCGGCAGGACGGCCGTCACCATCTCCGCGGAGACGTCGGTGACGAGGCTGACCAGGCCCAGTGCGACGACATTGCCCGAGACCCGGCGCCAACCGATGCCGGTGGCCGGGCCGCCACTGTCGGCGGCCCGGGTCGTGGCGAGGTACATGTCAGTGGCAGGTGTAGGTCGGGCTGCTGTCCAGCACCGTGTTGTCCACGCCGATCAACTGCTCGGTGAACGTGGTGTCGGTCATCGAGAGCTTCAGCACGCCGTACGTGTCGTGGATGATCTTGGCCGTGGCCGGATGCGCCGGGTTCACCGGATAGAGGTTGGCGCCGCCCATGCCGCCGATGATCTGCACCGGGCCTTTCGGATCCGGCTGACCGTCGACGTTCTGCGGCAGGAACCGCTCGTAGTGGTGATCATGGCCGTTCAGCACGAGGTCCACCTTGGCGTCGACCAAGGTCTTCCAGAGCGGAGCGGCGTCCAGCTGGTCGCCGTGGTCGCCCGAGCTGAAGCGCGGGTGGTGGTAGTACGCCGCGATACATCCCTTGGTGTTCTTGGCCAGGTCCTGCTTCAGCCACGCGAGCTGCGGCGGGTCAGCGGCGGCAGATTTGTCATCCTCTTTGACAAAATCATTGGAGTCGAGCGCGATGAAGTGCCAGTTGCCGCGCTCCCAGCTGTAGTAGTTCTTGCCCTGCGGTGTCGCGATCGACCCGAAGTACTTGCGATACCCGTCGAACGGCACGTCGTCGTACGTCTCGTGGTTGCCGACGGCCGGTTTCATGATCGGCTTGAACTTGCCCCAGGTCTTGTCGAAGTACTTCTGGAAGTCCGACAGATGCGCATCGTCGTATTGGTTGTCGCCCATCGTGATGACGTTCACCGGGTTCATCGCCTGCACCACCGCGGCAGTCTTCGGGTGAGCGCAGTTCGGATCGGACGCGGTGCATCGCTCCGCGATGTCGCCTGCTGCCGCGATCACGAACCCACCGCCACCACCACCCGCCGGTGTCTGCACCGTGACCGCACTGCTCGCCGCAGAAACGTTCCCCGCGAGGTCGCGCGCTTTTACGGTGTACTTGTACGACGTACTCGCGGCCAGGCCGGTGTCCGTGTACGGCGACTGGGTGACGTTGGCAACCACTACGCCGTCGCGCAAGACGTCGTACGAGCTCACACCGACGTTGTCCGTCGACGCCGTCCAGCTCAGCGTCGCGGTCGTCGCCGTGACTCCGCTCGCCGCCAGCCCGCTCGGCACGGTCGGCGCTTCGGTGTCACCGCTGGAGTCGGCAGAGCCGTAGACCTCCAACTCCCACAGCGAGTAGCCGTAGCTGGTGGCGCGCTTGGTGCCGACCAGCCGGAGATACCGACCATGCCCTTGCAGACCGGTCAGGTCGTCCGTCCCGCCGTTGCCGTTAGCAACATCCTTGACCGGACTGAACGTGGTCCCGTCGTCGGAGACCTCGATCCGGTAGTCCTTCCCGTACGCCGCCTCCCAGCTCAGCTTGACCCGGTGGATCGTGGCGGCCTGGCCGAGATCGACCCGGATCCATTGCGGATCCGCGCCTTCCGCGCTGGCCCATCGTGTCGTCGTACTGCCGTCGACGGCGAGAGCACCGGCGTACGTGGCACTCTCGACGCTCGACGTCAGAACTGGTTTTCGCTGCGACAACAGGACATCCGTGGCGGCGGTCTCGGCACTCGCATTCGCTCCGAAGCCGGCCACGAGCGCGGCGATCAGGAACGGCGGCAACAACTTCAGGGACACACGAAGACGCGACATGGAGACTCCAGAGGGGCGGGTCGGGAGCAATTTGTCAGATGGGTTGTCCAGTAACTAACAGGAAAGTTACCTAACAATTCCCGCCCTGTCCACCACCCGGTCAACCCAGCGCTGGCTCCAGTCAGTCGGCTGCTGCCGTCAAGTAGATGTCTTCGTCTCGCTCGAGTTCCTCGACACGCTGAAGGCTTGGGTCGCGCCAGAGGGCGTAGAGGAGGCCGAGGACGACGAGTGAGAGGACCCCGGCCAGCAGCGGCAGGTAGCCGACACCGATGGACTGGATGACCAGACCGCCAACCACTGCGGAGAGTCCGGCGCCCAGGTAGATCGCCGAGGCGTTGAGGGAGATCAACAGGCCGCCGCCGAGCTCCAGCAGCAGATTCTGGATCGGTGGGTTGAAGGCCCAGGTGAACATGCCCCACATGAACAGTGCGGCAGCCGCGCCGACCTCGGTGGTCAGCGTGAGGTCCAACGTGCCAACGAGCGCAGTGATACCGACGAAGAGGACCAGCAACGTACGCAGACTGCCGAAGCGGTCCGTGACACGTCCGCCGACGAAGTTCCCGACCACTGCGCCGATGCCGTAGAAGAGCAGGAGGATGCCGGTGATGCTGCCCGACAGACCGGCGGTGTGCTTCAAGAGCGGCACGATGTAGATATAGACGCTGAATGCGCCGAGCACTGCCAGCACTGTCATCGCGAGGATGATCTGCACGCGCCGATCGGCCACACCGGCGAACCGCTCACGCAGTCCGACCACAGGTGGCGCATCAACCTTCGGAAGCGCCGAACGCTCCACAATCGCAACCAGAACCGCGACCGCGGTGATGAGTGCGAAGACACCCTTGTAGCCGAGCGTCGGACCGAGCAGGCTACCGGCCGGGACCCCGAGCACCAGAGCGAAGGTCAGGCCGCCGAACACGATGGCGACCGCTCTACCCCGCTCTTCGGGACGCATCAGCCCAGTAGCGAACAGAGTGGCCGCCGGGGTGTACATAGCGGCGCCGAGTGCGGCCACGATCCGGCCGGCGATCAGTACGGGGTAGTTGGTGGCGACCGCGGCGATGAGGTTGCCCAGTGCAGCCAAGACGAGTGCGGCGATCAGGAGGGTACGGCGCTCCCAGCGGCCGGTGAGTGTGGCCAGGATCGGCGCACCGACGGCGTACGACAGCGAGAACGCGGTGGCGAGCTGGCCGGCGGCGGTCAGCGAGACGTGGAGCTCGGAGCTGACATCGGGGAGCACGCCGGACACGACGTACGCGCTGGTGCCGACGGCGAACGCGCCGGCGCCGAGCAGGTAGATCCGTGCGGACATCGGGGACCTTCCGGACGAGGTTCAGTAATTCGATGATGATCGTACTACGAAACTCATCGAACTTCGACCGACGTCGTACTATGGACTCATGGTCACCAAGGTTCTTCCGCAGCCGGAGCGCGACGAGATCCGCGTCGAGGCGGTGCTGCAGGCCCTCGGCGAGCCGGTCCGGCTGCAGATCGTCCGGGCACTCGCCGACCATCCCGAGGGCATCCGCTGCGGCGACATCGAGCTTCCGGTGACCGCGTCCACCCGCGCACATCACTTGCGGACGCTGCGCGAGGCCGGCGTGCTGTCCACCCACGCCGAGGGGACGCGGCGGGTCAGCATCCTCCGTCGCGAGGACCTCGACAGCCTGTATCCGGGCTTGTTGTCCGGCGTGCTCACCGCCCGTCAGTAGCCGATCGCACACGCCGGGTGAAGCCGCACGGCAACCGCAAGCTGGTGGTGGGTTGATCGAGCGGTGGTTGTAGGGGTGCGACTGGCAAACTGGTGCGGTGGTCGAGCTCCGTGAGAGGTGGGACGAGCTGGTGCCCGGCTCGGCCTCGCTGGCAGACGAGCTGGTCGCCCGGTACGTCGAGCGCACACGACGCGCCTATCGGGACCACTACCTCCTTATCGTGCTCAATGCACTGGATTCGCTGATTCAGCTCTCCACCGACCCGACATCGGTCCGGTTGGCGGCGTGGTTTCACCGCGCGGTGCATCAGCCCGGTGGCGGACCGGCAGAGGATGCGGAGTCCTCGGCGCGACTGGCCGAACAGCTCCTCCCGCGGTACGGCGTCCCGCCGATCCGCATCGCCGAGGTGGCCCGCCTGATCCGCCTGACCGGTGCGCTGGCCGCTCCCCCACCGGACTCCTACGCACCACCCCGCCGCGACGCGAACGGCGACGTACTGCTCGACGCCGTCAACGCAGTCCTGGCAGCCGACCCCAGCCGGTACATTGCCCACACCGCCGAGGTGCGCCGGGACGCCGGCGACCGAAAGGCCACGATCGAGCAGCGGTACGACGAGGTCCGCCAACTGCTCGACGGCCATCTCTATCGCACCCAACTGGCCCGACAACGGCTCGGCCCAGTCGCACGCGTCAATCTGGAGTCAGAGCTCAGCGGACTGGACAGCGAACTCCCGGCGCCCTGGCGCGGTTGGCAGCAAGCCACTCTGACCGCGACGGCCACCTTCAGCGCAATCGCTGCCGCGGTAGTCGCCATAGCGGCATCCGGCGCATCCTGGTCGGTCCCGGCCGTCGAGACCGAGGTCGGCTGGCCGCCCGTCGTACTGGCCGCGGCCGCGTTCTTCAGCGCACCAGTGTTGTTCCGGTGTGCTCGGAGTGCCAGTCAACGCTCGCGGCTCATCTCGGGCGCGGTCGTCGCCATTGCCGTCACCGGTCTGCTCATCGCCTGGGCTCGGGTCCCCAAGACCAACCCCGCGACTGGCGTCGGCCTGAGAGTGCCGCTACTGATCTCAGCGCTCCTCTTACTGCTTCTGGCCGGCACAGCGGCACTGGTCGCCTCGCTATTGCGTACGCGGACGGCCCGGTTTCTCCCGGCCCGCAATGTCGGTCAGCAGCTCGCGTGGCTGGCAGTGCCGGCAACAGTGGCGCTCATCCTGCTGTTGATCGTGCAGCCGCTGGCGCGCAACTACGTACTGAACTCCAACGAGCGAGTGGAAGGCACACCGCGGGAGCCAGGTCAGGCCACCGCATCGACGCTCGACGGCACGGTCGCCTGGGTCAGCAAGACGCCACAAGGTGGCGCCGAGGGCGCGATCGGCACCCGGTACGGCATCGCGATCCCGCGGCCGAGCGGCGTGATCGAGATGCTGGACGCCGCCACCGGCGACCTGCGCTGGCGCTACAGCCGCTCCGACTCCGACGAACCGCCGAACATCGTGGCCACCGGCGATGGTGACTACGTGCTGGCGGAGTTCGCCGACGTCGGCTACCTGCTGCTCGACGCGAACACCGGTCAGCGCGCAGCGGCCTGGCCGGGGCGATCCCGGGGGCACCTCATCCAGCAGGCCGAGCCGCTGCTGACCGGCGAGCCAGCAGCCGGCGGATCCGGCAAGCTGCACGGCGTCGAGCCGGACGGCCATGAGCGGTGGACCTTCGAGCCGGGTGGCTGCACCGACGTCAACGCCGTCTCCACGGCTGAGACCGTGGTGGCATTCCTGGGACACAGCTGCAACGACAAGCCCGACGAGCTGACCGCACTGGACCTGAAGTCCGGGAAGCAGCTCTGGACCAAGGCGTCCGCCGACACCTATCGACGTCCGGTCGTCGTGGCCGGTCTGGTGGTTGTGGCCGAGCCTGGCGGGGATTCCGACGTACCCGTCGCGCTGACTGCCATCGAGCCGCGGACGGGTGACATCCGCTGGCGCTGGCCGGTGCCGCGGACGTGGTCGTGCCGGACATTGCTGAACGCGGCCGGCAAGTACGTGATCGTCGTGGACTGCCCTGGCCCCAACACTCTCGAGAACCAGAGCACCGTGGTCACAGCCATCGACGCGAACACCGGTCTGACCGCCTGGCAGCGGACCGCACCGGTCAGGCCACGGGTGAAGGTCACCGTGACCACCGACGGCCGCGTCATCTCGCTTGGGCTCGGCGCGACCGGCTGCGTCGCCAGCGTGATCAGCCGGACGGCGTTCCGTCAGGTGCCACTCCCCACCGGCATCTCGTGCGGCCGTGACCCCCGCGCCATCGGCAACCTGGTGCTGGCGTCAGGCACCAACACCGTCATCGCATTGCACTAGCGCAGCTGCTGCTCGGCGGATGCCAGTAGCTCGACCACGCGAGTCCCGAAGGCGACATCGATCGGATGCGACTCACCTGACTCGGCCGCGGCGATCAGCTCCGCAGCGGCGAGTGGAATGGACTCCGCGCCGGAGGTGGGGCTGTCCGGGAGGTACGCCGTACCGGACTCGCCCCAGACCGCCGTCTCAAAGCTGGTGCCGCCGGGTGGGGCGGACAGGGTGATGCTGGCAGTGCTGGTCGCACCTGACTCGTGGGTAAGGACAAAGTGGGCCAGGCCGTCTGCTCCAGCCACTGCGGTGAGCTCTGCGATCGGGCCGAGGAGTGCGGTCAGGTTCGACAGGGCGTGCGGACCGACGTCCCACAGGGCCGCCCACGGCTCGCGTCGCCAGACCGATTCCCGGAACGGATTGTCCGGCGCGTCCAGCGAGGCGAGCAGCCGGGCCCAGCCACCGCGCCAACCACCACGCGCCTTGATGTCGGCGAAGAACTCGCGCATGACCGGATCGAACTGCTGCGTGAAGAACACCACCGACGCGATCCCCTCGTTCGCGGCCTCGTCGGCGAGTGCGCGAGCGTCGTCGACGGTGTCCGCGACCGGCTTGTCGAGCAGCAGATGCTTGCCGACGGCGGCCGCTTCCAGCGCCATCGAGGCCTGAACCTTCGGCGGTACGGCGAACGCCAGGGCGTCCACCGATTCGAGTAACTCAGCGTAATCGTCGTACGGAGTCACGCCCAACTCTGTAGCGAAGGCGACGGTGCTGTCACGATGCCGGCCCCAGACGCCGACCAACTCGACCTCGGGCGCGGCCAGCAACCCCGGTCCGTGCGCCATCCGCGCCCACGGACCCGTGCCCACCAAGCCGAACCGCATCAGCGCTCCTCACCAGAAATTGTGACCTGTACCGCAATTCCACCGCTGGAATTCGATGCCTGCCGCACCCTTCGACCCTCCCTTTGAGGGGCGCTAGGACACGAGCCGATATCGCTTTGGCCACGAGACTATCCGTGACCCCCGGATCGGTCGGCGGGGACTCCCGGCAGGTGCGAGACTCCCATGCCATGGACCTGCGCGACCAGTGGAATCGCCTGCTGCCGCACGCGCAGCCGTTGGGCGAGGATCTGCTGGGTCGTTACGCAGAGCAACATCGCTCCTATCACGACCAGCGGCACCTCACCGAGATGCTGCAGACGATCGACGAACTGGCCGAGACCGCCGACGACGCGAACGCGGTACGGCTGGCGGCCTGGTTCCACGACGCGATCTACGACCCGCAGGCCGACCCCGGCGAGAACGAGGAGGTCTCGGCCCAGCTGGCCGAGCTCGAGCTGGCGGCGTACGGCGTCGAGGCCGAACGGGTCGAGGAGATCGGCCGGCTGGTCCGGCTGACCGCCAAGCACGACTGCGATCCGGACGACCACAACGGCGCCGTCCTGTGTGACGCGGACCTGCGCATCCTCAGCCTGTCCCCGGAGCGGTACGACGAGTACGCGGCCGGCATCCGGCAGGAGTACGGACACGTCAGCGACCGGGACTTCGCCCGCGGCCGGATGTCGTTCCTGCAGAGCCTGGCCGAAACGCGGCTGTACGCGACCGACCGAGGGCACAGCGAGTGGGAACGGGCCGCCCGGGACAACATCGCCAGGGAGATCGAGTCTCTGGGCCCTAAGGCGGCCCGGCCGATCGGCGGGCTGATCCCGATCGTCTACTTCGGTGCTGCGCTCGGAGTGCTGATCGCAGCCTCGGTCCTGCTCGGACGTGGCCTCGGTGC
This sequence comes from Kribbella sp. NPDC055071, assembly GCF_053608045.1. Lineage (NCBI taxonomy): Bacteria > Bacillati > Actinomycetota > Actinomycetes > Propionibacteriales > Kribbellaceae > Kribbella > Kribbella sp. NPDC055071. The sequence goes on along the minus strand of NZ_JBSGUS010000025.1, from coordinate 41,350 downwards.
GGCTGCCAAGTGGCCGGCCGACCCGAGTGACAGCGGCGGCTTCCCGGTCTGGGCCCCGATCGCCGGTACGGCGTTGGCAGCCGGCCTGGCGAGTGCATGGTTCCGGCGGTCCCAGGCGCGACTGCTCACGATCCCCGCGCTCGTGTTCGTGGCGGTCGGGCTGGTCGCCATTGGACTCTGCTGGTGGCGCTGGCCGGCCGCACAGCCCGGTGCGGCGCTGTCCGAGCGTTGGCCGTATCTGATGCTCGCGTCGGTTTCCCTGGTGCTGGTGGGTGCACTACTGGCGTTGGCACGGCGGTTGCGGCTCGCACCGCCGTACGCACAGGCTCCGCCCCGCGCGTTGGGTCTCGGCGTCACTGTGGTGTGTGGGGCGTTGCTGGCCTGGGTTGTGGTGTCGGCCGGTGAGCCGTTCGTGCAGGCCCGGCTGGAGACCGCCAACACGGTCAGTACGACGACCACGATCCAACCGAACCAGCTGCCCGTGCAGCTCGACGGAACGCTCGCCTGGAGCCGCGAGGTGCCCGCGACCGGCGCTATCGCGGGTACAGCGGGTGGAGTGGCCGAGCTGCGGTCCGACGGGGTCGTTGTCTCCGACGCGACCACTGGTCAGATCCGGTGGCGGTACTCGCGGACCGACGTTCGGGACGCGGCTTCCAGCGGCTCCAAGGGGCTACTGGTATCGGCTGATGGGCAGACTGTCGCGGCGCACCTTCCGTATGCGTACCGCGAACCGGCGGGCATCGACCTGCCGACGTACGCCGTACTCGATGCGGTGTCCGGTCAGGTCCTGACCGAGGTCCACACCGACGGGACCGCACTGGCCGTTTCCCGGGATCAGCTGCTCGTGGCTGAAGGCAACTACGTGGTCGCGCACGGCGTGAGCAGTCCAACGCATTGGCGGACCCAACTGCGGTGCCAGGTGACGCAGGGCGAGTTGATGGGCGACCAGGCGGTCGTCGTGGACGCATGTGGTGGCAACGGCGCCGTCGTACGCGGACTGGACCTCAAGACCGGCGATCAACGCTGGGAGGTCAGTCTGAGCGACAGGTTCGACCTCAGTGCCGAGCTGGATCCGTCCACGTGGGTTGGCGATCTGGTCGCCGTACCTGACACCCGGGAGGTGTCTGGTCTGATCTGGACCGCTGCCGCGGGCGGGACGCTGTACCAGTGGTCGATCGACGTCGGCGAAGGCCGCATCCTCTGGACGACGCCAGTGCCGGGCACACCGCGGCCTCGACTCGGCTCCTCGTCGTGTGACGCACAACTGGCCGCCACCCACGCTTCACTCGTGCTGATCACCTGCCGGAACGCCACCGACTCCGGACAGCCCCAGACGTACGACGTCTCCGCGCTGAGCCCGGCCGATGGCACGCCGCAGTGGCACCACCTGTTGGAGGTACCACCGAAGCTGCAGCAGCCGGAGTACCCACGGGACGGCTTCGGACTGCTCCCGGATGGGCGCGTGGTCACACTGATGCCGCAACAGAACGGCAGCTGCTCCCCGGTTCTCATCGGCACCACCGGCATCCAGCCCCGCCAGATCGTGGCCGGCCCGACCGCCGCCTCGGTAGCCCAGTCCGAAGAGGTCACCTGCAACAAGCCGGCCGTCACAGTGGCCGGCGCCCGCCCGGTCTTCTCCGACGGCACGAGGCTCTTCGCCCTCAACTGACCACCTGGGAATTACGTTGCCGGGTCGGGTGTTGGAAACTACCGTGATCCGCATGTACCGCGTGGTTTTCGAGCTCGACCTGTCAGGCACCGGCCTGACGGGCGCTCCCACGTGGGCTGCGTCAGTCGATTCAGCCGCTACTCGAAGCTGACCCTCCTCCTGCAGATCAGGACCCGCGGAGGAGGGTGGCCCGAGACCGGCCCCCTCCGCGCGGTGACAGCGCTGCGGAAGGCCTGCCGGAGGGTCCTGGCTCTTCGACAATCTTCTGACCAGCAAAGGAAACACTCATGGCCAAGAGCCAGTTCGTGCGGACCAAGCCGCACCTCAACATCGGCACGATGGGTCACGTCGACCACGGCAAGACCACTCTGACCGCCGCGATCACCAAGGTGCTCGCCGAGCGCGACCCGAGCGTCAACCGCTTCGTCGCGTTCGACGGGATCGACCGGGCGCCGGAGGAGGTCCAGCGCGGGATCACCATCAACATCTCGCACGTCGAGTACGAGACGGCGACCCGTCACTACGCGCACGTCGACATGCCCGGTCACGCCGACTACGTGAAGAACATGATCACCGGCGCCGCGCAGGTCGACGCCGCGATCCTGGTCGTCTCCGCACAGGACGGTGCGATGCCGCAGACGCGTGAGCACGTGCTGCTCGCGCAGCGCGTCGGCGTGCCGTATCTGGTGGTCGCGCTGAACAAGGCGGACGCCGTCGACGACCCCGAGCTGCTCGACCTGGTCGAGCTGGAGGTCCGTGAACTCCTGTCGGAGTACGGCTTCCCGGGTGACGACGTACCGGTGGTGCGCGTGTCCGGCCTGAAGGCGCTCGAGGGCGACCCGCAGTGGACCGCGGCGATCGGTGACCTGCTGGACGCGGTGGACAACTACGTGCCGGTGCCGGACCGTGAGCTGGGCGAGCCGTTCCTGATGCCGATCGAGAACGTGCTCACCATCAGCGGCCGCGGGACAGTGGTCACCGGTGCGGTCGAGCGTGGTTCGCTGAAGCTGGGCGACGCGGTCGAGGTGGTCGGTCTCGGTCCGACGGTCACCAGTACGGCTATCGGTCTGGAGACGTTCGGCAAGTCGCTGGAGTCCGCGGACGCGGGCGACAACGCGGCGGTGCTGCTGCGTGGCATCAAGCGCGACGAGGTCCGTCGCGGCCAGGTGGTGGCGTTGCCGGGCAGCGTGCACCCGCACCGGAAGTTCCGGGCGAACCTGCACGCACTCTCCACCGCCGAGGGCGGCCGGCACACGCCGTTCGCGGCGGACTACCGCCCACAGTTCTACTTCCGTACGACGGATGTCTCCGGTGGCATCGACCTGGGTGAGATCAACCTGGTCATGCCGGGCGACACCATCGAGCTCGGAGTACAGCTGGAGAAGCCCATAGCGATGAACGTGGGCCTCGGCTTCGCAGTCCGCGAAGGCGGCCACACAGTCGCCGCAGGCACAGTCACCGAGCTACTCGACTGACAGACGGCCCCCAACCACACGGTTGGGGGCCGTTCCGTTGTCAGGTGCCTTTGCGGTGACGGAGGCCGGCGGCGATCAGGCGGCTGACCAGTTCGCGGCTGGAGACCGGTACGGCGCCGGCGGCGACCAGGGCGTCGTACCGGTCGCTGGGGACGTCGTAGTGGTCGCGGTCGAAGCCGCGGGCCGGGATGCCGGCGGCCTTGGCGAACGTGTGCAGCTCTTCGAGTGACTCGTCGCTGACCAGGTGGGACCAGACTCTGTCCCAGGCAGGCCAGGCTGGTGGGTCGATGAGGATCATTCGCGCGCGTCCTGGGCGTCGAGCAGGTTGCGCCAGGCCCGGACGAACCGTGAGTTCACGTACGCCTTGGTCCACGAGCCGTCCTGACGGACCGATGAGCCGACGTGGAATCGCCGTACGCCGCTCTGGTACAGCCAGGGCACGTGCTCTGGCTGGAGACCACCGCCGGCCATCATCACGCCGGCCACGGCGGAGTCCTCCTTTGCCAGCCTGCACAGGTCATCGAGCCCATGTCCGACACCGAGCGACGACCCTGCGGTCAACACACAGTCCAGCCCCGGCAGAGACCGCAGTGCCCGCCAAGCCGACGCTTGCTCGAGTACGGCGTCAATCGCGCGATGGAATGTCCACGGCGTCCCGGCGAAGGTGCTCACGAGTGCAGCCACCGACTCCGCGTCCACCGTGTTGTCGGGAGTCAGGAACCCCAGCACGAACCCGTCCGCGCCGGCCGACAGGTACGACTGGGCCATCGCGGTGAGCCGGTTCTGCTCGGCGCCGTTGATCGTGAACGAGTTCGTCAGCCGGAGCATCACCCGCAACGGCAGATCGGTCGACCGCCGGATCGCGCTGACGGTCGACACCGACGGAGACAACCCGTCGGCCTCCATCGACGCGCACAACTCCAGCCGGTCCGCCCCACCCTCCTGCGCCGCCTCGGCATCCGCTGGGTGCAAGGCGATGATCTCGAGCAACGAACCCATGGGCGCAATCATCCCCCGGACGTCACAGAAATTGGTGTTGCACTCCGCCGGGGTCTTCTGTATCGTTTTTCTAGAACGATTTAGAAGAACGATTTAGAAGAACGATGCAGAAAGGTGGGCGCGATGGCCGGGGTCACGCTCAAGACGGTTGCCAAGGCAGTCGGGGTGTCGCCGTCGACCGTGTCGAACGCCTACAACAAACCCGACCAACTGTCCGCCGCGCTGCGCGAGCGGATCCTGAGCACCGCCCAGGAGCTCGGGTACTCCGGTCCGGACGCATCCGCCCGGGCTCTGCGCAGCGGCAAGGCCGGTGCGATCGGGGTGCTCTTCACCGACAAGCTCTCCTACGCCTTCTCGGATCCGTACGCGGTCGGCTTCTTGGCCGGCCTGGCCGAGGTGGCAGAGGAGTTCAGCACCAGCTTGATGCTGATGCCGCTCAGCTCGACCGACATCGCCGGCGGCAGCAACGCCGTCCAGCAAGCAGCCATCGACGCGGCCGCGATCTTCTGCGTGCCGAGTGGACACCCGGCCCTCGACATCCTCGCCAACCGTGGCATCCCGGCGGTCTCCACCGACCGCGGCGACCACCCGGACCTGTCCTGGGTCGCCATCGACGAGGTGGAGGCGGCGGCGCAGTTGGGCGAGCACCTGGCCCGGCTCGGTCACCGCGAGATCGTAGTACTGGTCGACAACGCCCAGGCGGCCGGTGGACGTCCGGTCGAGCTGTCAGTTGACGAGGTCGGCTACACCGACTGCGAGCTGCGGATTCGCGGCCTGCAGAAGGCCATGCCGGACGCCCGGCTGCGCATCGTCTCGGGTGGTCACAACGCCTTCAGTTCTGGGCTTGCCGGCGCGGAGTGGGTGCTCGACTCGCAGGATCGACCCACTGCGATCGTCGGACTGAGCGACGTACAGGCACTCGGCGCGATGGAGGCGATGAAGGTCCGCGGACTGGTCCCTGGGCGGGATCTGACCGTGGCCGGGTTCGACGACATCCCGGCCGCCGCACCGGCCGGACTGACCACGGTCCGGCAGCCGATCAAGGACAAGGGCCGCGCGGTCGGCCGGATCCTGCTCGACCCGGCCGCCACCGAGCGCCAGATCCTGATGCCCACGCAGGTGGTCGTCCGCTCCAGCAGCGGACCCGCACCGAAGCGCTGACAACTCCACACCGCACCCAGGACCCACTCGGGTTCCCGGGGTGATACCGCACGACTTCCGACGGCCACCCGGTCCGCCGGCCGACCCACCATGCTCTCAGAAGGGAGCAGAACCATGTCCTTCTTCGCCGCCAACACCGCAGTCGAGAACGCTCGGGCCCTGGCACAGTCGGCCCTCCCGAACGCTCCCCAGCAGCCGTACGACGAGCCGGCCCCGCGCCGCCTCACCGCGGTCCGCGCCCGCCTCAGCGCCACCCTCCGCAGCACCGCCGACCGCGAACTCCGCCTCGCCAACCGCCTCGACCCCAACCCCACCTGCAACTAACCCACCACCACCCGAACCCGCCCGCCCCTCCGCCACCCGAACCGACCCACCACAGCCGACTTTGTGCACCGGATCCGCATCCAGACGCCACTCACGTACGGATCCCGTGCACAAAGTCGCCATGAGCGGCGGCGAGCGGCGGCCGGCGGCGAGCGGCCGGCGGCGGGGGTCGCCCGGCTGGGGTGGGGTTTTGTCGGTTGGGTCTGGCACTCTGAAGGGCGATGAGTGAGCCAGGGGTGTTACTGACCGCGCGAGCGATGATCTTGCATGATCTGGCCGCGCGGGGATTCGACGACGCCGTGATGGTGTCGCTGCTCGAGGACGCGGTCGCCGGGCGGCAGTGGTGGCTGGACCAGTGGCCGGACGGCGCTGAGCACATCGCCGGGCTGGTCGCCCAGGACGTCCAGGACCGTCTGGTCGACTCCGGCATTCGCTGGCCGCGCTGCACCGCCTGCGACGACCTCCACGACCACGAGCTCCGCATCGAGCCCGAGCTCGGCCCCGACCCCCACTGGGTCTGCGAACGCGCAGGCATCACCGTCGCACCCCTGGGCCACCTCACCTAGCCTCCGGCCAATACCTGATGGTTCTCCGTCAGTGGTCGCCGTCGGCGAGGGCGCCTGCTGCCTTTTCGCGGAGGGCGGCTCGGTCTACGCCTGCTACCTCCAGGGCGCGGGCCACTCGGCCGCGGTCGGTGTCGAGGAGGCCTACCAGGATCCGGGTCGGACCGATCCGGCCGGACAGTTTCGGGGGTGCGTCCATGGCACGCCTGAGCACCAGCTTCGTCGTCTCGCCGATCGACGGTTCGCGCTGTCGGTCCACTGTTGCCGATGGCAACAAACCGACCCGGAACAGGACGCCGGCGACGGCCAGGCTGTGTTCCCACTCGCGATCCAGCGCGGACCGGATCGCGTCCTCGGTCAGACCCGCCTCGGCCAGCATCCGCGCGGCTGACGTGGTCTTGGTCGCGGCCAGAGCGAGCAGCACGTGCTCCGCCTCGACCGTGCGGGACCCGTCCCGACGGGCCTCCTCGCGCGCGCCGCGAACCAGCAGCGCGCGAACATCCTTGACATCACTGGACCGCTCATCGCGTCCGGGTGCATCCGACGGCATCAGCGCCTCCTCAGGGTGACTCCGGCGGCCATCAGCCGCCGGGCGTGTTTCTTGTGCACGGCCTGCCGGGTGATCCCCAGCACTTCGGCGACCTCGGCCCAGCTCCAGCCGGCCCGCATCGCCTGCTCCACCTGGCTGTCCTCCAGCCGGTCGGCCAGCCGGCGTAACGCAACCACCGCGGCGAGTCCGGCCGCGGGGTCCTTGGGGTCCACCAACTCGGTCATATAAGCAACTTAGGTTGACAGGTCGCAGTTGTCAACCTGGGTTGCTAGCCCTTGACGACAGCCGCGATCCGTTCCTATAGTCAACACATCAGTTGATCAAGGAAATGGTTGATAAAGATGACGGTTGACGACGAGCAGCTCGATCGGGCCTTCACCGCGCTCGGTGATCCGGTCCGGCGGGCGATGATCGCGCGACTGTCCCGCGGCCCGGCCACCGTGAACGAACTGGCCGAACCGTTCCCGATCACCAAGCAGGCGGTGTCGCGGCACATCCAGGTGCTCGAGACCGCCGGGCTGATCACCAGGACCCGCGACGGGCAACGCCGCCCGTGCCACCTGGTGCCGACCGCCCTCGAAGCACTCACGAGCTGGATCGACAACTACCGGCTCGAGACCGAACGCCGCTTCCGCCGGATGGAAGCACTACTGAAGGAGCAGAACCAGTGACTGGCACCGTCATCAACACCCCGGCCGGCACCCCGTTCGTCGAGGTCACCCGCGAGTTCGACGCCACGCCGGCCCAGCTCTTCCGGATCATGACCGACCCCGACCTCGTCGCGCAGTGGCTCGGCCCGCGCGAACTGGAGGCGACCGTCGAGAAGTACGACGTACGCCCGGGCGGGACCTACCGCTACATCCACCGCGACAACTCCGGTGAGTACGCGTTCCGTGGCGTCTTCCACACCGTCGAGCCGGAGAAGCTGATCGTCCAGACCTTCGAGTGGGAAGGCGCTCCGGGCGAGGTCTGCCTGGAGAAGGCGACCTTCGAGCCGACCGAGAAGGGCGTCCGGCTGCACCAGCAGTCGGTCTTCCCATCGGTGCAGAGCCGGGACCAGTCGATCGAGTGCATGGAACACGGCATCCGCGACTCCATGGACCGCCTCGCCGAGCTCGTCGCCAAGGAGGGCTGACCGATGACCCAGGTCGTCGTCGAGATCTCGGTCTCTCTCGACGGTTACGTCACCGGCCCGAACGTCGCTCTCGACAACGGACTCGGCGACGGCGGTATGGCCCTGCACGACTGGGTCTTCCACGGCAACGACGCGGACCAGGCTGTTCTCGACGCGGCGTTCGACACCACCGGCGCGGTGATCCAGGGGCGGAACCTGTTCGACATCATCGATGGTCCGCAGGGGTGGAGCGACGAGCTGGGGTACCACGCGAACCGGACCGGCGTGGTGAATCCACCCATCTTCGTCGTCACCCACTCCGCACCGGAGAAGACGCGACTCGGGGATCGGTTCACGTTCGTCGACTCTCCTGCCGAAGCGGTCGCCCGCGCCAAGGAAGTTGCTAATGGCAAGGATGTGGTCGTGATGGGCGGCGGCCAGATCTGCCACGAGGTCCTCGCCGCCGGGTTGGCCGACGTACTGCGGTTGCACGTGGCAACCGTCGTACTGGGCGACGGCACCCGGCTGTTCCCGGCCGAGGCCGCACCGCCGATCGGCCTGGAGCTGGTCGAGTCGATCTCGACTCCGGCCGCGCAACACCTCACTTATCGAGTCACGAAGGAGAAGTAGCTATGGGCAACGTTGTCGTCTCTGCAGTGGTGTCGCTGGACGGATTTGTGGCCGACACCGACGACGCGGTCGGGCCGCTGTTCGACTGGTACAACAACGGACCGGTCGAGGTGTACGGCACCGATCAGGGTCGGCCGTTCCACGTCAGCCAGGCCAGCGCCGACTACATGAACTCGACCTGGCCGACGGTCGGAGCCTGCGTGATCGGCCGGCACCTGTTCGACATCACCAACGGCTGGAACGGCGTACCCGCCGTCGGGGACCACGTCTTCGTGGTCACGCACGAGCCGCCGACGGACTGGCCGTTCCCCGATGCCCCTTTCACGTTCGTGAACGGGATCGAGGCGGCGATCAAGCAGGCCAAGGAGTTCGCGGGCGACCGCTACGTGACGGTGACCGGTGGCAACATCGGCGGCCAGGCGCTCGCGGCCGGCTTGGTCGACGAGATCTCGTACAACGTCGCGCCAGTGGTCTTCGGCACCGGCGTCCGCTTCTTCGGTGACTACGTCGGCGACCAGATCCTTCTCGACGACCCGCGCGTCGTCCAGGGCGACCGGGTCACCCATCTGCATTATCGCGTCAGCAAAGGATGATCCGCGACGACGGTCCGGGACCCGGGTGCCACCTCGGTGAAGCCCGCGTCCTGGACCACGGGTAGGCCGCTGGCCAGCAAGGCCTCCCATTGCGCGGGTGTCGCCGTACGCACCGCGAGCGCGAAGTCTGTCGCCGCCCACTCCTTGCGGCCCTCGGCGGACAGTTCCCACCAGGCGAGCTGCGCGGCGTGACCGCACTGCGCCATCGCCTTACCGCTGGACATCTCCAGCGACGGATTGACCCACAGCACCGGTACGCCGGGCTCGACCGCCGGAAGCTCGTCGGGATCCTCGAAGTCGGTCCCACTCACCTGCAGGTTCGCAAGCTCAGCCGGTACGGCGTCCATCGGCGTCGGCGGGAACACCCGGACCTCCGCGGTCACTCCGGACATGGTGATCCCCGGCAGCGCCGAAGCCCGCCGCCACTCGATCCCGCGGCAGCGCTTCACGATCTTGCGGATCCGGTCGTCCTGCCACGCAGTCATCGCCTCGGCCCACTCCCCCTCGCCGACCGACCGCTCGTCGGCCAGGATCGCCAGCACCGCCCGCGCCGCCGTCTCCAACGCGTCCGTCTGCGCCGGACGCGCATTCTTCTCGACTCGCACCACGAGAGTCAGCACCTGTTCCACGCCGCGAGTCTGCCAGGGCTGTAAGTTGGCGGCATGCAGCAGTACCTGGATCTTCTACGGCACGTCCTGGACAACGGAGTCGAGAAGGGAGACCGGACCGGCACGGGGACGCTGAGCGTGTTCGGGTACCAGTCGCGGTACGACCTGCGCGACGGCTTCCCGGCGGTGACGACCAAGAAGCTGCACCTGCGGTCCGTGATCGGGGAGCTGATCTGGTTCCTCAGCGGGTCGACGAACGTGAAGTGGCTGCACGAGAACAACATCTCGATCTGGGACGAGTGGGCCGACGCGGATGGCGAGCTCGGCCCGGTCTACGGCTACCAGTGGCGGTCCTGGCCGACTCCGGACGGACGGCACGTGGACCAGATCACCAAGGTGATCGAGTCGATCAAGACGAACCCGAACTCCCGCCGCCACCTCGTCAGCGCGTGGAACGTCGCGGACGTGGACGACATGGCGTTGCCGCCGTGTCACACCATGTTCCAGTTCTACGTCGCCGACGGCCGGCTCTCCTGCCAGCTCTACCAGCGGTCGGCCGACATCTTCCTCGGAGTCCCGTTCAACATCGCGTCGTACGCGTTGCTGACCCACATGGTCGCGCAGCAGACGGGCCTCGAGGTCGGCGACTTCGTGCACACCCTCGGCGACGCGCATCTGTACCTGAACCACCTCGACCAGGCCCGCTTGCAGCTCACCCGCGAGCCCCGCGCCCTGCCGACCCTGGAGTTGGCGAAGCGCGATTCGATCGACTCCTACGAGATCGCGGATGTCGAGCTCGTCGGCTACGACCCCCACCCGGGCATCAAGGCCCCCATCGCCGTCTGACCGATCAGGTAACAACGAGTAGATATCGAGGCCACCGGGAAGACCTGGAACCGCGTAGATTGTGTGCGCGTCACGTGAGGTGACAGCACGCGGGCGTTGGGGACGCTTCGCAGAGGCCACCGGAGGGGAACGACGATGACCGAAGCAGACAACACAGCAGGTGCCGCGGCGGCGCAGCCGGCGATGGCCCCGTTGCAGCCGCCGACGGCCACCGCGCCGGGCCTGATACTGACCGCGCCGCCGCCCTCACAGGCCGTGGTCGCGACCTCCGCGCCGAGTCTCGCGCCGGCCGTCGACGCCGCCGCGCTCCCGGGCCTGGACTCGAAGGTCGACTCGTTCCTGTCCGCGCTGATGAGCGCCGAGCCGCGCTCGCCGGAGTTCGCCGCCAGGGCCACCGACGTCCGGAGCATGGGCGACGTCGACATCCGCGCCGCCGCGGACAGCTCGAACCGACTGCTCAAGGCGCCGGTCCGCGCGCTCCAGGAAGGCGGCCTGTCCGAGGGCTCGACCGTCGGCAAGACGCTGCTCGACCTTCGCCGTACCGTCGAGGACCTGGACCCGAAGGAAGCCTCCGGGCCGAAGAAGCTGCTCGGGATGATCCCGTTCGGGAACAAGATCGAGGACTACTTCCGCAAGTACCAGAGCGCGCAGAGCCATCTCGACGGCATCCTGCACAGCCTGCGCAACGGTCAGGACGAGCTCGGCAAGGACAACGCCGCGCTGAACCTGGAGAAGCAGAACCTCTGGGACGCGATGGGCCGACTGAACCAGTACGTGTACGTCGCCGAGCGGCTCGACGCCCGGTTGTCCGCGGCGATCGCCGAGCTCGAGGTGACCAACCCGGACAAGGCGAAGGCCTTCCGCGAGGACGTGCTGTTCTACGTCCGGCAGAAGCACCAGGACCTGCTCACCCAGCTGGCCGTGTCGATTCAGAACTACCTGGCGATCGACATCGTGATCAAGAACAACATCGAGCTGATCAAGGGCGTCGACCGAGCGTCGACCACCACGGTCTCGGCGCTGCGTACGGCGGTCATCGTCGCGCAGGCCCTGGGTAACCAGAAGCTCGTGCTGGACCAGATCACCGCCCTGAACACGACCACCAGCGGCATGATCGAGCGCACCTCGCAGATGCTGCGGGACAACTCGGTGGCGATCCAGCAGCAGGCCGCGTCGGCGACGATCGGGTTGCCGCAGCTGCAGGCGGCGTTCGCGAACATCTACGCGACCATGGACGCGATCGACACGTTCAAGGTCGAGGCACTCGACAACATGGCCGCCACCATCGGCACGCTGGAGACCGAGGTGACCAAGTCCCGCAGCTACCTGGAGCGGGTCGAGCAGCAGGACCAGCGGGTTGTGCACGGCAGCCTCGACCTCGACCTCGGTCGCTGATCCAACGTCGGCTGGGGGACGGGGAACTGCATGGCGTTCGGTGACTTCATCGCGCGGCTCACTGGCCGCAAGGAGGAGCCCGAGCCTGCCCCGACTCCCCGCGCCCCGACGAACGACGACCTGCTGGCAGCCCTCGTCCGCGTCGAGCAGTTGGTCGCGGACGGCGCCGTACCGGCGGTGGTCGCGTCCCGGGTCGGCCGGGTGGTTCGCGTCGTTCGGGAGACGATCCCGCGGCTCGGCAACCTCGGTGGGAGCGCGCAGGCGTACTCCGTGATGGCGACGGCGACGGACTACCTGCCCGAGGCGATCGGTGGGTATCTGCGGCTGCCACGGCAGTGGGCCGACACGCGGCCGGTCGACCGCGGCAAGACGTCATTGATGATCCTGATCGACCAGTTGGACCTTTTGGCCGCAACGATGGACAAAGTGTTCGACGCAGTGAACCGCGCCGACGCGGCGGCGCTGATCGCGCACGGGCGGTTCCTGCAGGAGAAGTTCGGCACCGGCTCGACGGGTGGCGGCCTGGCACTCGGTCCGACTGCGTCGACGCCGCCACCGGACACCGGCTCGAGCGGGCCGTTACAACCACCACCTGGACGAGGAGGGGCATGAGCGGCGAGGGGGGACTACCCGCGGCACTATCACAGCTGCAGGCAGTGGCTGCTCGGGCCGGGGTCGGGGAGGACAAGGCCCGGGCAGAGGGGCTGTCGCTGGCCGCCGCCCTGGCCGAGTCCGCGCCGGGCGCACCGGCCGATTGGGGCAAGGCAGTCGAGGGTGCGACGACACAGGACTTCTTCGACGCCGCAGTACGTGGTCGTCGTTGGCGTGGTGCACCGACTGCCGTGCTGTCCGAGCTGGTAGCGCAGTCCTCGCCGGAGAAGGCGGCGTACGCCGAAGCGCTGGCCGAGATCGCATCCGCAGCCTGCACGCTGGGTGAGCCGACCATGCGGGTCGTCGGAAACGCATCCGTGGCGGCTGCTGCGCAGCTGCAGGCCGCGGGCGCACGCACGTTGCAGGTAGGCGCTGGTCTGATGACTCCGCCGGCTGACGCCACCCGACCGGCCGGGGTTCCGGCAGTCACCGCGCAGACGGTAGCCGCGGAAGCGGCAGCCGAGGAGGCGGCGGTACAGCCGGCGAAGACTGTCGAGGAGCTCCTGGCGGAGCTGGACGACCTGACCGGCCTGGCCCGAGTGAAACGGGAAGTGCACCGCCAGGTCGCCGTACTGCGGGTGGAGAAGCTGCGGACCGAGGCTGGTCTGAAGAGTCCGACCATCACCAGGCATCTGGTCTTTGTGGGCAATCCAGGGACCGGAAAGACCACAGTGGCGCGGCTGGTCAGTGGGATCTACAAAGCGCTCGGCCTGCTGTCGAAGGGCCAGCTGATCGAGGTCGACCGGTCCGAGCTGGTCGCCGGGTACCTCGGCCAGACAGCGACGAAGACCGCCGACGTGGTCGCATCCGCGGTCGGTGGAGTGCTGTTCATCGACGAGGCGTACAGCCTGACGTCCGGTGACACTGGCGCCGACCAGTACGGGCGGGAAGCGGTCGACACCCTGGTCAAGGAGATGGAGGACCGGCGCGACGACCTGGTCGTGATCGTGGCCGGATACCCCGAGCCGATGGCGACGTTCATCGAAGCGAACCCGGGGCTGGCGAGCCGGTTCCGGACCACGATCGAGTTCGACGACTACAGCAACGACGAGCTCATCGACATCCTCGGCGGGCTCTCCGAGGCCGCCGACTACGAGCTGGTGCCCGAAGCGCTGGAGAAGTTCCGGGAGATCCTGACCGCGACGCCGCGGGACCGTTCGTTCGGTAACGGCCGGTTCGCGCGCAACGTGCTGGAGGCCGCGATCGGCCGGCAGGCCTGGCGGCTCCGCGACGTGACGGCACCGACGACCGACCAACTGCGTCAGATCCTTCCAGCGGACCTGACGGACGAGCCCGACGCTGCAATTGACCCTGCAACTGACGCTGCAACTGGCGCTGGGGCAGCAGACCAGTCCGAGCAAGGAGATGAGGCGTGACCCAAACCCAGAGTGCGCCGCCCGCGACCTGGTCGCCACCGGCCCCACAGACCGTGCAGCCGTCCGGCCCTACGCAGACCAGCAGGCGCAACGCCATCAGCGCCTGGTTCGCAGGCACCCCGGGCCGGATGCGTGCGTTCCTCATCCTGGGCGCGGTGGTCAGCATCGTGTTCGGCCTCGCCGCGGCCCAGGGATACAGCCAGTCGAACGGCGCTCTCGAACGCGCGGAGGCCAACGCAGCCCAACTGGTCCGCATCCAGGCGATCCACACCAACCTGGTCAGCGCGAACGCCGACGCGACCAACGCCTTCCTGGTCGGAGGCCTCGAGCCGCCCGCGCAACGACAGCACTTCGTCGACTCGATGGCTGCGGCCGCCAAGGCGATCGCCGAGGCGGCCACCGCGCAGCCCGCGGACCAGAACGCCTTGGGTCAGCTGAACACCACCCTGATCACCTACCAGGGTCTGATCGAGCAGGCGCGCGCCAACAACCGCCAGGGGCTCCCGATCGGCTCGCAGTACCTCAAGGACGCGAACGCCGTACTGCAGAACGACTCGCTCCCACTGGTGAAGGCGTTGGTGGATGCGAACGAGAAGCGGACCGATACAGAGTTCGACGGCATCGGCTACGGCATCTACTGGGTTGTGATCCTCGGTCTGCTCGCGCTGGTCGTTCTCTTCATCACCTTGCGCTGGCTGGCCCGGCGTACGCATCGCTACCTCAACATCCCGATCGCGGCCGGCGGAGTGCTGATCCTGCTGACCACAATCGTCGGTCTGGCCTCACTGTCCACAGCATCCAGTAGCGCGTCCGACACCCGGTCCAACGCCTACGCGAAGACGCTGGCGTTGTCGACGGCCCGGATCGCGGCGTACGACGCCCGCTCGAACGAGAGCCTCACCCTCATCGCCCGGGGTTCGGGTGACGCGTTCGACGCGGCCTACAACGAGTCGGCCGCCACAGTAGACGACTCGCTCCGCAAGGCCTCCGGTACGACGGACGGCCTGGACGGGCTGTGGAAGGCCTACAAGGACGTGCACACTGCCATCCGCACGGCCGACACCGGCGGCAAGTGGGACGACGCCGTGGCCATGGCGGTCGGTACGGCGAAGTTCACCGACAACTCGGTCGAGACGTTCACCGCGTTCGACAAGGGCTCGGCCGACCAATTGGCGCAGACCAGCGGCGACGTGACCGACAACCTCTCCGAGGCGCGCCGCGGAATTCGCTTGTTCGGGTGGCTCGGGCTGCCGATCGGAATCCTCGCGGCCTTGCTCGTCGCATGGGGCATGGCGCAGCGACTGGAGGAGTACCGATGAAGAAGCTCATCCCGGCCGTAGTCGCCGCCGCTGTCCTGCTCACCGCCTGCAGCTCCGGCAACTACGCGGAGACAAAGCTCCCGGTCGAGCCGGGAGCCGGCCCGACGACCACGACGGCTCCCCCCGCACCGAAGCCGTGCACGGACGGTCAGGGACCGTTGGCGTCGTACGCACCGGACGCCTCGACCCCCGCCCCCGGCGCCAAGGAGATGCCGGCGGGCTCCTACATGGCCAAGATCAAGGCGAATGGACGACTCGTCGCCGGTGTCTCGGCCGACAGCCTGAACCTGGGCTCCCGGAACCCCTTGACCGGGGTGATCGAGGGCTTCGACATCGACATGATCAACATGGTCGCCGACGCGATCTTCGGCGCGCCCGCGCCGGGCCAGCCGCACAAGGTCGAGCTGCGGGTGATCTCCAGCCCACAGCGGATCCCGTCGCTGGACTCGAAGAACCCGGTCGACATCGTCGCGCGGAACATGACCATCAACTGCGACCGGTGGAGCAAGATCGCCTTCTCCGCCGAGTACTACCGCTCCGGCCAGAAGACGCTCGTACAGCGTGATTCGAAGGCCAAGAGCGTCGGCGACCTGGACGGCCAGACCATCTGCGCGCCGGCCGGATCGACCAGCCTGGACAACCTCAAGAAGAAGAACGACAAGGTCATTCCGATCACCGCCGACACCGACACCGGCTGCCTGGTGCTCTTCCAGCAAGGCAAGGCGCAAGGGATCAGTGGGGACGACACCGTGCTGGCCGGTGACGCCGCCCAGGACCCCTATGCACGGGTGATCCCAAACGAGACCTTCAGCCAGGAACCGTACGGTTTGGGCATCTCGCTGAAGAACAAGGACTTCGTCAAGTTCGTGAACCTCGCCCTCGCACAGATGAAGGCCAGCGGTGCGTGGAAGGTCTCGTACGACAAGTGGCTGGCGCCCGCGCTCGGCCCGGCGCCCGCGCCGCCGACAGCGATCTACGGCCGGACGCAATGACCGTTCGAACGCCGACCGTCAGCGCGCCGGCACCGCCGGGGCGGATCGGGAGCAGTATTCCGGCGACGGAGCTGCTCTCGTTCCTCGATGCGCTCGGGACCTGGCGGGACCGGCGCAAGGCCGAGCTCGACGAGCTGGACCAGGCGGCGCTGCACGCGCCGGACGCGGATGCGCTGAGTGCGGACGTCGTCCTCAGCATGGCCGTGTGGAAGGCCGTGTCGGATCGGTACGAACTGATCCTGGTGACGTGGGATTCCGGCCGGGTCGGGGTCAAGGAGACCGAACGGATCTCCACCTTGATCTGGGGCGGTCTGGACACCGGCGGCGCGGGCGGATCGCTGGCGGTTTCGTTGCCGGAGGCATGCAAACTGTCGGATGCACTGGCGTCCAGCCTGCGGGCCAAGCTCGCGCTGGAGCCCGGTGACGCCGACCTGGCCGCGCGCCTGCGCCAACTCCGGGCGGGCGTCGAGCGGATCAGCGACCTGGTCAAGCTGGAGCCCGTGAACGTCCGGAACGTCGCGCTCGCCGAGCACCACGATCTCGATCGCCGGGTGACAGACCTTGCCGACCGCAACAAACGCGGTGCGGACATCGGCGGGCTGATCGGCCCGCTCGAGATCGACGCCGCGCGGACCGAACGCGACCTGATCGTCGGGGCCGCGACCCGCAAGGAACGCTCAGCCGACGTCGCCCGGGCGCGCACGCTCCGCGGTGAGCTCGAGGCCCAGGGCACGGCAGTACGGGCGCTCGCCGGCAAGGCGGTCGCCGCGGTGAAGCCGGCCCCGCGCCTCGCCGTACCGGATGTGACCGCGCTCGGCCCGGTGCCGAACACCCCGGCCGAGCTGGAGAAGTACCTTGCCCGGCTGGACGCCGTACGACGGGCGTTGGGGCAGGCACAATCGGCGTACGGCGCGGCACTCGAACGACGCGACGAGCTCGCCGCCCGCCTGGACGCATACCAGGTCAAGGCGGACAGTGTTGCCCACGGCAACGAAGATCTCGCGGAGTTGTCCCGGCGTGGGCACGCGGTGATCGCGGCCGAGCCGGTCGACCTGATCAGGCTCGGCGCACTCGTCACGGCGTACCAGGCCTACCTGGAGAGCACGGGAGGGACCCAATGAGCACGACCACCGCCTGCACGCAGCCCGGCTGCACGGGCACGATCATCGACGGGTACTGCGACGTCTGCGGCTCGCCCGCACCGGCCGGCGCGGTCAGTCCGTCGGCGGTCGCCGGCGCCCCTGACGTCGCCGCTCCGGAGCACACGCCACTGGACCCGATCAGCACGCCGTCGACCGTCTCGCGCGCGTCGAACCGGCTCGCCTCGACGCCACTGGGTTCGGTCCGGGCCGCCCAGGCCGGGTCGAAGCTGACCCGCAAGCTCGGCACGGCGTCGACCCGGTTGCGCGGAGCGCGGCTCGGCGCCGGGCTGACGCATGTACCGACGATCCCGCCGATCGACGCGAGCAAGGCGATCCTGACCGACCCGCAGGTCCCGGAGGACCGCCGGAACTGCCCGAACTGCGGCAACCCGGTCGGCCGGTCCCGCGACGGCAAGCCCGGCCGGACCGAGGGCTTCTGCCCGCATTGCCGCAACCGCTTCTCGTTCTCGCCGAAGCTCAAGGCGGGCGACGTGGTCGGCGGTCAGTACGTCGTCCGCGGCTGCCTCGCCCACGGTGGGTTCGGCTGGATCTACATGGCCCAGGACAAGAACGTGTCCGACCGCTGGGTCGTCCTGAAGGGCCTGCTGAACTCCGAGGACCCGGACGCCGTCGCCGCCGCGATCGCGGAGCAGCAGTTCCTGGCCCGGGTCGAGCACCCGCTGATCGTGGAGATCTACAACTTCGTCACCCACGACGGCGCCGGCTACATCGTGATGGAGTACGTCGGCGGCACGTCGCTGAAGACGTTGCTCAAGCAACGGATGACCGCCAACCACGGCCAGTACGACGCGCTGCCGATCGACCAGGCGATCGCGTACATGCTGGAGATCCTGCCGGCCTTCTCGTACCTGCACGACCTCAAGCTGGTGTACTGCGACTTCAAGCCGGACAACATCATCCAGGTCGGTGACGCGGTCAAGCTGATCGACCTCGGCGCTGTCCGCAAGATTGACGACCCGGACTCGGCGATCTACGGCACCGTCGGCTTCCAGGCCCCCGAGGTGGCCGAGGTCGGCCCGTCGGTCGCCTCCGACATCTACACGCTCGGCCGGACGCTGTGCGTGCTGGCGATGGAGTTCCGCGGGTACCAGGGCCGGTACGTCGACACGCTGCCGCCGGTGAGCGAGGTCCCGCTGTTCCAGCAGTACGACTCGGTCTACCGCCTGCTGCTCAAGGCCTGTGCGAAGGACCCGGCGGACCGCTTCCAGTCCGCGGACGAGCTCCGGGTGCAGTTGCTCGGCGTACTGCGGGAGATCGTCGCGGACAAGCAGGGTGTCAAGGCGGCGCAGCACTCCGCCTCGTCGCTGCTGTTCGGTTCGCCGGGCGACAAGTCGATGAGCCTCGGCGACTCAGCCGCACCCTGGCAGCAACTGCCGTCGCTGATCTCCGACGACAGCGACAAGATGGCCGGCTGGCTGAAGACCGTCAGCGTGCCGGACGCCGCCAAGCGGCTCGAGTTGCTGGTCGACGCGCCCGAGTCGACACCACAGATCCTGCTCGAGATCGCGGAGGCCGCGCTCGAGGCCGGCCCGGAACGCTACGACATGGTCGACACTGCGGTCGCGGACCTGCTGGCCGACGACCCGTGGGAGTGGCGGGCGGTCTGGATGGCCGGTCTGGTCGCTCTGGCCCGAGGTGACGCAGCGGCGGCCCAGTCCGCCTTCAACGCGGTCTACGGCCAGGTCCCAGGCGAGCTGGCGCCGAAACTCGCGCTGGCGATCGCCTGTCAGCTCAGCGGCGAGTACGACGTTGCCGAGGGCCTCTACCAGACCTGTGCGCGCACGGACGCCAACTACATCGCGCCCTCGGCCTTCGGGCTGACGGCCATTCGAACCAAGCGGAAGGACCTCGACGGAGCCCTCGCCGCGCTGGACCTCGTACCGCGCACCAGCGGCTCGTACGTGACGGCGCGTCGCCAGCGAGCCGGACTGCTGGCAGGATCGGGGCGTGGCCTTCCCGCGCTCGCCCAGGCGATGGACAGCATCAACACGCTGACCATCGACCCGGTCGACCGGGCCAACCTGGCCGCGAACGTGTTCCGGACCGCCCTGGCCGAGGTGCAGCAGTCCGGTCCGCAGGAAGGACTGCGGATCGACGGCCGGGAGGCCACCGAGCCCGCCCTCAGGGACGGGCTCGAGGCCACCTACCGGCAGCTGGCCGGCCAGACCGAAAACCGGTCGGAACGGATCGCCCTGGTCGACCTGGCCAACGAGGTTCGAGGATGGACGTTGCGATGACGAGTACGACCCAAACGGTCTGCCCCAACTGCGGCGGGCCGGTGTCGGAGGCCGACCGGTTCTGTGAGGCGTGTGGCGCCGAGCTGAACCCCGGCACCAGCTCTCCCAGCACGCCCGCCCTGGACACCGACACCGAGCCGACGGTCGAGATCGACACCGGCGCCCCAGTGGCCGGTCCCTGCCAGTCCTGCGGCGGCGTGATCGGTGCGGAAGGCTACTGCGAGACCTGTGGCACCAAGGCCGCCAAGGTCCGCGATCACTTCAGCGAACAGCCCAGTCCGTGGGTGGCCGGGGTGTGTGACCGCGGGATCCGGCACAGTCGCAACGAGGACGCACTGGCGATCGCCGCGGACCTTGAGCCGGGCAGTCGGGCGTTGCTGGTCGTCTGCGACGGTGTCAGCTCGTCCCTCGACTCAGATGTCGCCTCACTCGCGGCTGCCCGCGCGGCTCGCGACGTACTGACCGCTGGGCACGCTCTGGGCATGGGCACTGAGACGTCTCGGGCCAGCGCGATCGTGGCCCGGCTGAACGCATCAGCGGATGCGGCCAATGACGCCGTACTGGCGAACACGAGTCCTGACAGCCCCAATCCGGCGTCGTGCACGTTCGTGGCGGCGGTTCTGGAGGACGGTCTGCTTGTGGCCGGGACCGTCGGGGACAGCCGCGCGTACTGGTTCCCGGACGCGGCCGAGGCGGTGGCGCTGACTGTGGACGACTCGTGGGCCGCCGAGCTGATCGCGACCGGTATCTCGCGTGCGGAGGCCGAGTCCGGACCGCACGCGCACGCGATCACCCGCTGGCTCGGCAAGGACGCACCGGACCACACACCTCGTACGACGACACTCCGGGTCGCCGGACCGGGCTGGGTCCTGGTCTGCTCCGACGGCCTCTGGAACTACTGCTCCGAGGCGGCACCGTTGGCCGACCTCGTCCGTCAGACCGCTGCGGGTTGCGGTGGCGAGCCACTGGCCACCGCGTCCGCCCTGGTCGACTGGGCCAACGCCCAGGGCGGTCAGGACAACATCACCGTCGCGCTTGCGCGGATTTGAGGGAGGAACCCGAAGATGGCCGAGTTCACCGCCACCGTGTACCAGAACGAGTTCCTGCCGGACGGCGGAACCGACGTCCACGCGATCGTCACGATCAACTGCAAGGGCGCCGGCGCGGCCGGCCAGTCCGGCAGCGGTGACGCCGGTGAGATCATCATCGTCGACACCTCCGGCTCGATGGGTCGCGAAGGCGTCCAGGCCGCCGCGTACGCGGCGCAGACCGCGCTCGACCAGATCCTCGACGGGGTCTGGTTCGCGGTGATCTCCGGCAACGACCGGGCGCAGCTGGCGTTCCCGCCGTCGCCGGAGCCGGTGATGGTGAAGATGGACCAGTTCACCCGGCAGGCGGCCAAGGACGCGGTCGCCCGCTTCTACGCCGACGGCGGGACCGCGATGGGCACCTGGCTGCGGCTCGCCTCACGGGTGTTCGCGACCGTACCGTCGCTGATCCAGAAGCACGCGATCCTGCTCACCGACGGCGAGAACCAGCACGAGACGCCCGAGGTGCTGACCGAGACCATCCGGGCCGTCACCGGCCAGTTCCAGTGCGACACCCGCGGTGTCGGCGTGGCCTGGCAGGTCGACGAGGTACGCCGGATCGCGCAGGCGCTGCTGGGGACGGTCGGAATCATCCCGGCGCCGGACCAGCTGGCCGCCGAGTTCTCCAAGCTGATCCGGAACGCGATGAGCCGCGGTGTGGCCGAGGCCGATCTGCGGGTCTGGGCGCCGCAGGGTGCCGAGGTGCTGTTCGTCCGCCAGGTCGCTCCCACGGTCGAGGACCTGACTTCTCGTCGTACGGCGATCAATCCGTTGACGGGCTCGTATCCGACCGGTTCGTGGGGCGACGAGTCCCGTGATTACCACGTGGCGATCCGACTGGCCGCGAAGGGCATCGGCCAGGAGCAGCTCGCCGCTCGGGTCCAGCTGGGGATCGGCTCGGACGTGGTCGCACAGGGTCTGGTCAAGGCGCTGTGGTCCGCCGACGACGCGCTGACCACGCGGATCAGCCCGGAGGTCGCGCACTACACCGGACAGACCGAGCTGGCCGAGGCGATCCAGGACGGCCTGGCCGCGAAGGCCGCCGGTGACACCGCCACCGCGACCACCAAGCTCGGCCGTGCGGTCCAGCTCGCTGCCCAGACCGGCAACGAAGAAGCCACCACCCGCCTGCGCAAGGTCGTCGACATCGACAACCAGGAAGCGGGTACCGTGCGGCTGAAGCGGACGGTCGAGAAGGCCGACGAGATGGCCCTCGACACGGCCTCCACCAAGACCACCCGGGTGAAGAAATGACCGTGAACTGTCCGAGCGGGCACCCGTCCGTCTCGACCGACTACTGCGACGTCTGCGGCCTGCCGATCGGCGCCGCCGCCACTCCGGCGGCAACGTCGGTCCCAGCACCGGCCGTCGCGGCACCTGGTCCGGCCACGCAGACCTGCCCGAACTGCTCGGCACCCTCGCCGACGGACGCCCTGTTCTGCGAGAACTGCGGCTACGACTTCACCACCGGCACGATGCCCCGGGCGGCGTCCCTGCTCGACCTCCCCGGGACGTCGGTCCCCCCGGTGCCGCCGGCGCCTGCGAAGACCGCCGAGTGGGTCGTAGAACGCTGGGTCGACCCGGACTGGTACGCCGTACAGCAGTCCGACGACCCGTGCCCCTCGCCGGGCCTCCCGGCGGTCATCCCGTTGACCGAGACGAGCGTCCTGATCGGCCGCCCGTCCCGGACCCGGGCCATCTCCCCCGAGATCGACTGCGGCGACGACACCGGCGTCAGCCGCCGCCAGGCCCAGCTCACCACGGATG
Source organism: Kribbella sp. NPDC055071 (assembly GCF_053608045.1). Taxonomy (NCBI): domain Bacteria; kingdom Bacillati; phylum Actinomycetota; class Actinomycetes; order Propionibacteriales; family Kribbellaceae; genus Kribbella; species Kribbella sp. NPDC055071. Next base: position 18,830 of record NZ_JBSGUS010000025.1, on the reverse strand, counting down.
GCCAGCGCTGGTGGGTCGAGGACCTCCAGTCCTCCAACGGCACCTACGTGGCCCCAGCCGCCGGCCCCCTCCCGGAGGACCCGATCATCCCGGGCCAACGCCAGGAGTTGGATCCCGACGACCGCATCTACGTCGGCGCTTGGACCCGCCTGGTAGTCCGCAAAGCAACCCCGGAGGAGCAGAACGGCCAGGCCTGATCAGAGGTACTTCGCCAGCCAGTCGCGGACAGTGGTGTGCCACAGGCGGGAGTTGGCTGGTTTGAAGACCTGGTGACCCTCGTCGGGGAAGGACAGGTACGACGACTCGACGCCCTGACGCTGCAGGTCGTTGAAGAGGTGGATGCTCTGTCCGAACGGGACGCGTTCGTCTTTGCGGCCGTGGATGACCAGGGTGGGTGTGGTGATGTTCGCGAGGTAGCGGCTGGGTGAGCGGTCGGCGTACCGCTCCGGCCGCTCCTCCGGATAGCCGAACTGGCGTCCGAAGTACCCAGGGGAGTCCGAGGCCATGTTCTGGCTCTCGAACGACCAGATGCCGGCGTGGCTGACCAGGCAGCGGAAGCGGTCGGTGTGACCGGCGATCCAGTTGACCATGTAGCCACCGAACGAGCCGCCGATCGCCGCGGTCCGGTCTGCGTCGATGTCCGGACGCAGCACCACCGCATCGGTGATTGCCATCAGGTCGTCGTACGCCGTCGCGCCCCAGCCCTCCCAGCCGCGCTGGATGAAGGCGGTCCCGTACCCGACGGACAACGAGTAGTCCGGCTGCAGAACGGCGTACCCGGCGTCGAGGAAGAGACAGGAGTTCCAGCGCCAGTTCCAGGTGCCCGCGGCCATGTGCGGACCGCCGTGGATGTTGATGACTAGCGGTGCCGGCTCAGTGGAGTCGGGTAGCAACAGCCAGCCCTCGACCGTGACGCCGTCTTCAACGGTGACGACCACTCGCTCCACCTTCCCGACAGTGGTCGGTGGCATCAGGTGGACGACCTCGCCGGTGGTGAGGTCGACTCGGACCGGGCTGTGTGGCGAATCGACGCTGTGCCGGAGGGCGTAGATCGCATCGGTACCCACTTGCAGTTCGGCATAGCTGCCGTCCCGGGTGATGCGGGTCAGCTCACCGGTCTGGAGGTCGACGCGCATGATCGGCTGCTCGCCGTGATCGTTGGCGACGAAGAACAGTGCGCTGTCGTCCTCGGTGAACTGGAGTGCGGGCTGATAGGTCGGCCACGCGTCGGCAGCGTTCACCAGGTCGCGCAGTTCCCCGGTGGTCAGATCGATCAGGACCAGTGACTGGGACGGGGGTACATCCGGCTGCGGGACTTGAGCACGCCTGGCAGCGACGTACTGGCCGTTGTGCGAGACGGTCATGGCGTGGAAGGCCGCGGCAGGATCGTCCGCGAGCACCCAGCGTTCCCCAGTGGTCGTGTCGATCGCGACCACCTGGATCTGCGCCCAGCCAGCGTCAGGGGCAGTCCATCCGGTGATCACCGTGCCGCCGTCCGGCGCGACCGCGCAGTCGGTCTCGACGAGTGCGTGCCCGGGATCCGGGGTGAGGTCGACGCCGTCGACGACCTGCAGCCGCAACTCGTCGGGGCCGAGCTCACGGTCCCAATGGGTCACCGGCGAGGTGGTGTGCAGGATGCCGCTGGACTTGCGGTCTTCCCGGAGCTTCTTGTCCGCTTCGGCGTCGTCGGCGCCCGGCATCACCGGGGTACGGACCACGACGGTCCCGCCACCGGTCCGTACGGCGTCGATGCCGCCGGGCCTCGTGAGTACCTTCTCGGCCTCACCGACCGCCGGCAGCCGCCAGAGCGCGGCCTTACCGTCGTTCGTCCGGCTGGAGACGAAGTACAGCGAACCGTCGTCGTGAAAGACGGGCTGGCTCTCCCCCTCCGCCGAGTGCGTCAGGCGGTGCGGCTGACCGGCACCCGTCTGATCGAGCTCCCAGAGCGACGAGACCTGCTTGTCGGACTCCTCGTCGTACTGCGAGATCGTCGCGACCAACCGGGATCCGTCGCGGGAAAGCGCGAGTGCGGTGATGCGAGGGAGTTTGAGCGAGCTGTCGTAGTCCACTGCGGGAGATTAACTCCGCTGAGGGCCGCGGTCAGCCGGACTGGGTCTGGTGCGTCCAGGTTGGGGAGGGCTTGAAGCAGAGCCATTCGATCGTGATCGAGCCGACGACGAGCGGGATGGCCCACGCCCACGGAGTGTGGGGCAGGCTGATGACGGCGATGCCTGTCCACAGGGCGATCCAGCCACCGCCGTACCCGCGCAGGACGCCTCGGTACCAGAGACCGCCGGGCGCTTCGGCGGCGCGCTGGCCGATGTAGACGAACAGGTACGACGCGATCGAGATCGGACCGAAGAACCACAGCCGGCGCCAGTCGTACGGGACCATCACGAGCGCGGACAGGCAGACCAGCGCGACGGCCCAGTGATAGACCTCGCCGGCCCAGTTCAGGCCACGCCGCCGCAGCGTCAGGACAATCGCCAGCGGCCCGACCAGGACCGCCAACACCCCTGCTACGACATGCAGAATGAGCGCGATATCACGCATCGCCGTCCTGACTCCCCCCGGAGCTTGCTGACATGTCAGGGAGCATAGGGCGCGGAATGCCCGCCGTCAGCACCTCGACGACGGGCAGTTCAGCTCAGCGGTTCAGCTCGGCGGGTAGGACAGCACCCTGCGGACCTTGAAGTTCCGGTATCCCTGGCGCTCGAAGCACCTGGCCATCGGCACGTTGCCGAAGTCGGTGTCGGCCCGGATGTGCTCGGCGCCGGTCTCCGGGAGCACCGCCTCCGCGAGGAAGTGCGTGATTTCCGCCAGCAGGTCATTGATGTACCCGTGACCGCGGTGCTCGGGCAGGACGCCGAGGTATCCGACGGTCGGCCCACCCTGGTTGGCCGACGGCAGTACGAACCCGACGAGGCTCCCGCCCTGGTCGTCGTACGCGAGCCGCCACCAGCCCCGGTCGGCCGGCATGGACTTGTACAGCTCGAGCTCGAAGCGTGCCGAACCCTCGGCGCCGCGGTGCGCGATCTCCCGCGCGGTCCCGGCGTCCAGACTGCCTTGGGCGACCCGCATGAACACGTCCACGAACGCCTCGTCGTCGGCCGGCTCGAACCGCAGCCGGGTTGACCGCTTCGGCAGCCCGTACTCCGGTTTCCACTCGTACCGCAGCCGGTCGGTGACGTCCGTGAGCCCGGCCGCGGCGGCCGCTCGACTGCGGGTCTCGACCGCGGCGACCACCTCAGGGTGGTCACGCCAGTCGCTGTCCAGGAAGAGGTGGTACTCCGGGGGCTCGGCGTCGGCCGGCCGGTTCGCAAGGATGTGCGCGATCAGCGCGGTCCAGACCGGGACAGGGTCGCCTTCGCCGGCGTAGTACAGCCCGTCGATGCTGAATGGCTGCTCGTCCTCGGGCGGTCCCCACCAGATCACCAGGGCCTGGATCGTGCCGTCCTCCTCGGCGACCCAGGTCCAGTCGTGGCGGTAGTAGCCGTCGGCAACGTACTCGTCGTAGCGCTCGCGCGTGACGGTGTTGACCGACTGGTTCTCGATCAGGGCGTGAATCGTGTCGAGGTCTGCCTCGACGGTGGTGCGGATGTGCATAGAACCTCCAGGAGGATCCAAGAGGTTCGTGGGGTCATAGTCCAACTGTTATTCACGTCCGGGATGTGCCGGTGTCGATTTGGCTGGGAAACCTTCTCGGCATGAGAACCCTCATCGCCGCCCTCACCCTCGTCACCGCGACCACGCTGGGCTCTCCGGCGTACGCCGTACCCACTAGCGCTCCTGCTGTCTCCGCAGCACCCAGTGCCTTGCCGGCTGCCTTGCCGACGTGTGCGTTGAGCACGTTGCCGTCGCAGGCTCGGACCACGCTGAATCTCATCCACTCCGGCGGGCCGTTCCCGTACAGCCAGGACGGAGTCGTGTTCCAGAACCGGGAAGGCCTGTTGCCGGCGCAGTCCAGCAGCTACTACCACGAGTACACCGTGAAGACCCCGGGCTCATCCGACCGTGGTGCCCGCCGGCTGATCGGCGGCGGCGCCAAAACCAACCCGGCGCACGTCTACTACACCGGCAACCACTACGCGTCGTTCTGCGAGGTCGACGCGAACCACTGACCGGCACACGGTAACGTCGTCGACACGTTGAGTGACTACTCTTGATCGAAGGGCCTTCACGATGTCGGCGCTGCGTGTCGCAGGTGCTCTGCTCGCTCTCGGACTGATCGGCGGCCAGCCCTCACCGTGGCTGGCCGTCGCAACCGGGGATCCGTTGACACTGACCAGCGGCTTCTACGTCGATCCCGGTTCGAGCGCGGCGGCCTACGTACGGCGGCACCCCGAGGACACCGTCTTGGCGACCAAGATCGCTGATCAGGCGTCGGCGCGGTGGTTCGGCGCCTGGAGTGGAGACGTGAAGGCCGCGGTTGCGTCGTACACGACGGCTGCGGACAAGGCAGACAAGCTGCCGGTGCTGGTGACGGACAATCTGCCGGGACGCCAGTGCGGGACCGGAGGCGGGGCCGCGACGGCTGCGGCGTACCGGACCTGGATCGCGGCGGTGTCGGCCGGGATCGGAGCGCGGCCGGCGGTGGTGGTAATCGAGCCGGATGCGTTGGCGCGGCTCGAGTGTTTTCCGGACGCGGAGTGGGCGGGGCGGATCGCACTGCTCAAGTACGCGGTGGGGCTCTTTGCCGTGAAGAACCCGAATACGTGGGCCTATCTGGACGCCGGGAACGTGTCGTCGGGTGACTCGGCCGAGCTGGCGCGGCGCTTGCGGCTCGCGGATGTCGGCAAGATCCGGGGGTTCGCGGTCAATACCGCGAACTACTACACGACGTCGGAGTCGACGGCCCGGGCCGGCGAGATCCTGACCGCGCTCGGCGGCGGACTCCACTACGTGATCGACACCAGCCGCAACGGCAACGGCTCGAACGGCAGCTCCTGCAACCCACCCGGCCGAAAACTAGGCACCCCACCCGCCCGAGCCACCACCCCCCTCGACCTGACCCTCTGGCTAAAACCCCCCGGCGAATCCGACGGCCCCTGCGGCCAAACCCCCACCCTCCCCTTCGCCACCTTCTCCCCCACCCTCGCCCACGCCCTGATAACCGGCACCTAAAAGAAAGAGGGTTATTCAGAACCCTCAAGGAAAAATAGAAAAGAACAAAAGCAGGGAAAGACAGGGGCAGAAAAAATAACAGGGAACTGGGTCCCTGGCTGAGGTCGGCGGCGGGAAGGAGCTTTGGGAGGATATCGCGCCTGACCAGGGGAGAGATCCTCCCGAAGCTGACTGTTCCGGGCCGACGGATCAGCAGGCTCGTGGCGGGTGTGCACAGGTCATTTCTTGTTCACACCGACTATAAGAACAGGTAAATGAGAGACAGAGTGGCTAGGGTCGGCGTCATGGTGGCGAGCAGTGGCGGGTGAACCGACGATCGGCGAGATCGCGCACCGGACTGTGTTCCGCTTGCTGATGACGCCCTCGGCTCATTAGGCAAGCATTCAAAGCAGCTGCACCCGACCGCCAGGCCATCACAATCGTCGTCCAGCAGGCGATTCACGGCTGACATCCACCGGAACCGTGGATTGTGATGGCCTGGAGCCCGCTCACTCACCGACTGGTCCTCGGCAGCACCGATCCCTCGCATGCGGGGAGTCGCTGCACTCACCCGCCGGCCACCGACCGGCCGCACCTCCGCACCGAGCCCGCCAGGCACCCAGCCATTCTATTTCTCTGTCTCTGTTCTTTCTTTCCTTGTTTTCTTCTCTGGGGTTATGAATAACCCTCTTCTGAATAACCTCTCTCTTCTTTTCTTGCTTCTCCAACAAAGCAAGATGGTCCCGGGCTAAGCGCCCGGGACCATCTTTTACTGCTTTTGTGTTGTCGGACTTCAGGGGATCAGAAGTCCATGCCGCCCATGTCGGGGGCGCCGCCCGGAGCGGCTGCTGCCTTCTCCGGCTTGTCGGCGATGACGGCCTCGGTGGTGAGGAACAGGGCCGCGATGGACGCCGCGTTCTGCAGCGCCGAGCGCGTCACCTTGGCCGGGTCGATGATGCCGGTGGCGATCAGGTCGACGTACTCACCGGTCGCGGCGTTGAGGCCCCAGCCCGGCTCGAGGTTGCGAACCTTCTCCACCACGACGCCACCCTCGAGGCCGGCGTTCACGGCGATCTGCTTCAGCGGGGCCTCGACGGCCTGGCGCACGATCTGCGCACCGGTCGCCTCGTCACCCTCGAGCTCCAGCTTCTCGAACGCCGCGACGGACGCCTGCAGAAGAGCGACGCCACCACCGGCGACGATGCCCTCCTCGACGGCCGCCTTCGCGTTGCGAACGGCGTCCTCGATGCGGTGCTTGCGCTCCTTCAGCTCGACCTCGGTGGCCGCGCCGACCTTGATCACCGCAACGCCACCGGCCAGCTTGGCCAGCCGCTCCTGCAGCTTCTCGCGGTCGTAGTCGGAGTCGGACTTCTCGATCTCGGCGCGGATCTGGTTGACCCGGCCGGAGATCTGGTCCGCGTCGCCCTCGCCCTCGACGATGGTCGTCTCGTCCTTGGTGACGACGATCTTGCGGGCCTGGCCGAGCAGCTCCAGGTCGACGGTGTCGAGCTTGAGGCCGACCTCCTCGGAGATCACCTCGCCGCCGGTCAGCACCGCGATGTCGACCAGCATGGCCTTGCGGCGGTCACCGAAGCCCGGCGCCTTGACGGCGACGGCCTTGAAGGTGCCCTTGATCTTGTTGACGACCAGGGTCGCCAGCGCCTCGCCCTCGATGTCCTCGGCGATGATGGCCAGCGGCTTGCCGGTCTGCATGACCTTCTCCAGCACCGGGACCAGGTCCTTGATGCTCGAGATCTTGCTGTTCACGATGAGGATGTAGGGGTCGTCGAGGACCGCTTCCATCCGCTCCGTGTCGGTCACGAAGTACGGCGAGATGTAACCCTTGTCGAAGCGCATACCCTCGGTGAGCTCGAGCTCGAGGCCGAAGGTGTTGCTCTCCTCGACGGTGATGACGCCTTCCTTGCCGACCTTGTCCATCGCCTCGGCGATGATCTGGCCGACCTGGTTGTCCGCCGCCGAGATGGACGCGGTCGACGCGATCTGCTCGCGGGTCTCGACGTCCTTGGCCAGCTTGAGCAGCTGCTCGCTGACCGCCTCGGTCGCCTTCTCGATGCCCTTCTTCAGGCCCATCGGGTTGGCGCCGGCCGCGACGTTGCGCAGACCCTCGCGGACGAGAGCCTGGGCCAGCACGGTGGCGGTGGTGGTGCCGTCACCCGCGACGTCGTCGGTCTTCTTGGCAACTTCCTTGACGAGCTCGGCCCCGATCTTCTCGTACGGGTCCTCGAGCTCGATCTCCTTGGCGATGGAGACGCCGTCGTTGGTGATCGTGGGTGCGCCCCACTTCTTCTCCAGCACGACGTTGCGGCCCTTCGGGCCGAGCGTCACCTTCACGGCGTCAGCGAGGGTGTTCATACCCCGCTCGAGGCCGCGGCGCGCCTCTTCATTGAAAGCAATCAGCTTGGGCATTCTCCGCGAGTCCTCCCGCGTCGAGTCATTGTGGTTCAGCCGGCCGGATGCCCGCGACGGACGGAGCCGGTCCCATGACGGTCACGTCCCGTCACGACTCCGGCACCTCATCGAGGCCGTCTTGTTCTGTCACACCGTCCGGGCAGGAGTTATCACTCTCACCCATTGAGTGCTAACCAAGTATTAGCACTCGCCCCAAGTGAGTGCAAGCCAGCCCCCAGCGGCGCACGCTGGGCTAAGCCAGCAGCTGAACTAGACCTCCAGCTGGGCGATCAGGTACTTGGGAGCGGTCAGCCGCCACGCCTCGGTGATCAGCTCGGTGAGCTCCTCGCCGTCAGCGGCAGCGATGTCCACCTCGAGCCACGCAAACCGGCCGCCCGCCCAGGACGGCGCGTAGACGTCCGGATCCTCGGCCACGAGCGCCTCCTGCTCCTCCCGCAACGCCTTGAGATGGAGACTGGACCCGTCCTCCGACATGTACAGGAAGCTCTTGTTCCGTACCTTGAAGACCGGTTGCCCCGCCCAGCCCTCGTGCTCCTCGACCCCAGGCAGCCCCGCCAGCACCTTCTTCAGTACGTCGACGTCCATGCCAGCACGCTAACCACCGCCACCGACAGTTCGGTACGAAAGTCGTCAGGGGTGCCGGATCAGGGTCCCAGGGGTCGGATCAGGGGTCGGTCGGTACCGATCCTGATGTGGTGGAGGGGCTCCGGACGGGAGAGTTGAGCCATGACGAACTCCAACGCACCGTTCTCGAACCTCTCCGGCAAGGTCCTCCGTCGTTCCCGCTCGCAGCGGATGCTGTCCGGTGTCTCCGGCGGTATCGCGGAGTACTTCAATATCGACGTCACCCTGGTTCGCCTGGGCATCGTCGGCCTCACCCTGATCACCGGCGGCACCGCACTGCTCGGCTACGCGGTCGCCTGGATCGTGATCCCCGAGGCCGACGGCAAGGCCGTCTGGCAGAACGTCCAGCAGTCGGTCAACGACCAGCGCACCACCCCCGAGGCCGACATCGCCTCCCGAATCTACGACGACACCAACAACAAGCCCCCGGCGGCGTGATCCCCCCGCGCCTCCCCCAGGGCGCACTCAGCCGGGACTGGCGGCAGGGTGACAGCAGTCTGTTCACCCTGCCGCCGCACTGACACACTTTGCCGGTGCAAGAAGCCGATGAGCTCACCCGGTGCCCCGACTGCGGACACCAAATCCGCATCGACCGGCGGTACGTCACCTGGTGCGACAAGTGCGAGTGGAACCTCGATCCGACGCACACACCGAACCAGACGCCGCCCTGGCGACTGAAACTCGAACACCGGCTGGCAGAGTCCTTGTACGGCGAACTGCTGGAGGGCAACGTCCACCGCGCCGGCTGGAAGGCTGCCCGGATCGCAGCGCATCTGCTCTCCGTGCTCATCCTTTTGCTGCCTCTGGTCGCACTCGTGACCGGCGTCTACCTGCTGATCTTCTTGCGCCCACTGTGGTTCAGCATCCCGCTGGTAGTGCTCGCACTCGCAGTGGCCTTCCTCCTCCGGCCACGTCTGCTCTCGCTCCCCAGCCGCTCTGAGCTGGTACCTCGTGCCAACGCCCCCGCGCTGTACGCCGTCCTCGACCAGCTCGCCGACGCCGTAGGTACCCGTCGAGTCACCGTGGCCGTCGATACACACGCAAACCTCTGGTACGGGCAGATCGGATGGCGCTTCCGGCCAGTAGTCGGTATCGGCCTGCCGCTCTGGGTAGGGCTCCAGCCCCAGGAGCGCGTGGCGATCCTCGCGCACGAACTGGGCCACGGCCGTCACGGCGATCTGCTGAGCGGTTGGCTCATCGGCAACGCACAGGGCGTGCTGGCGGAACTTCGGCACACGTTCAGACCGGGTCACCTCGAACGGATCCGCCGTGCTGCCGGCTGGCGCGACGGATCCGGTGCCGGCCTCTTCGGCCGGATCTTCAACGCGACGATCGGCGCGATGGCAGGGATCACCGGCTGGGTACTGGACCGTCTGGCACTGCGTAGCAGTCAACGCAACGAATACCTCGCCGACCGCGCTGCCGGCGAGATCGCCGGGTCAGAAGCGATGGCACAGGCGCTCGAGCGCACACTGCTCGCCGATACCTCGTACGACGCGATGCTGCGCGCACTGCGGTTCCCGGCCGGGATCGAGCCGTTGGACGCCGTTCGTCGTACCGTCACCGAGGTGCCGAAGCGTGAGATCGACCGACGCCTCCGCGCCAGCCGGATCCGCGAGACCAGAACGGACGCCACCCATCCCCCGACCTACCTACGCGCCAAGCTCATCCGCACCAGGCCATCGACAGCGGCACGCGTCGTACTCGGGACCAACGAGTCGCGGAACATCGACCAGGAGCTCATTCCGACCGCGGAGAGGTTGCTCCGCAGGCTCAGGGCTGAGTTCTAGACGTTGAGGGCTGGTTTGCGCAGGGCTGCGACCGCCTGGTCGGGCTGGTCGGAGAAGATGCCTTGGACGCCCAGAGCGGCGAAGCGGGCCAGTTCGGTGGGGAAGTCGGTAGCTGTGGGGAGGAAGCGGCGTTCGGCGCGGAACGTCCAGAGCTGGACGGCCAGGCCGGCGCGGTGAGCCTGGTCGACCAGGCGGGTGGGCTGGCCGAGTGCGCCGTTCGCGGTGCGTGGGATGACGAGGTCCTTGTGGGGTGCGAGGACCTGCGCGTACGTCGCAATCTCGCGCAAGCCGGCTGGTTCGATCAGATCGGCGTAGGTGCGCCCGTCACCGGCGCGGAGGAAGTCACTCGGCGCGCTCTCGGAGTCCACGAGCTGCACCAGCGGTACGCGCGTCATCACCGACAGCCGACGCAGACTGGTCGGCTCGAACGACTGCACCATGATTTCGTCCTCACGCAGCCCCAGCGCGAGGATCCGCTCGGTCAGCAGCTCCTCCAGCGGCAGTCCGAGCCTGCGGAAGTACTGCGGGTGCTTGATCTCCGGGATGACGCCGATCTGCCGCCCGAGCCGCAGCGATTCCCGCCGGGCGAGTGCCACCACGTCGTCGAACGTGGGGATCTCCTCGATGCCGTCGTACGCCGTGTTGCTCGCGCGCAGACCCGGCATCCGTTCGACGGTGCGCAGCGTCCGCAGCTCGGCGTAGGTGAAGTCCTCGGCGAACCAGCCCGTCACGGCGGTGCCGTCGACGATCTTGGTGATCCTGCGGTCGGCGAAGACCGGGTGCCGCGCGACGTCCGTCGTACCGGAGATCTCGTTCTCGTGACGGCACACCAGCACGCCGTCGAGGGTGGCGACCAGGTCGGGCTCGAGGTAGTCGGCCCCCTGGGCCGCGGCCAGGCGGTACGCGGCCGCCGTGTGTTCCGGGCGGTAGCCACTCGCTCCCCGATGCGCGATCACCAACATGATCCCAGGACAGGGGCAGGACATTGCTCATCGGGAACTCGTTGCCCAACGCAAGGTGAAGGTCTACCGACTGTCACCAACGCTCGGCACGATGTCACGCATTGGTACTGACAAGCCGGGGCACCAGCCGCGATCAATTCGCATGCGGAGTGTCGGTGGTCGCGCCTAGCCTGAGAGTGCCATGAGACAACTTCCTGTCGCCGATCCCGGCGTTCCCGATGACCGCTCGCCGGCCCGCTACCTGTGGTGGGTGGCGCGGCGGCAGACGCGCACGATGCTGGGCGGGATGACGTTCGGGATCGTGTGGATGGCTGCGCAGGCCTTCATCCCCGCCGTTCTCGGCAAGGCGATCGACGAGGGCATCGCGGCGCGCGACGGTCAGCGGCTGCTGCAATGGACCGCGGTGCTGTTCGGGGTCGGCGTGGTGCAGGCGCTGGCCGGGATCATGCGCCACCGGTTCGCCGTGACGAACTGGCTGACCGCCGCGTACCGCACGGTCCAGGTCGTGACCCGGAAGTCGGCCGACCTCGGCGCGACCCTGCCGAAGCACCTGGCGACCGGTGAGGTGGTCAGCGTCGGCGCCGGCGACCTGTCGTACGTCGGGAACCTGATGGAGAACTCGGCCCGTTTCGCGGGCGCGATCGTGGCGTTCTTCGTGGTCGCCTCGATCCTGCTCTCGTCGTCGACCACGCTCGGTCTGGTCGTGCTGATCGGTGTGCCCGTGATGCTGTTCGCCCTCGGCCCGATGCTGCGCCCGCTGCACAAGACGCAGTTCGCGCAACGCGAGGCGGTCGGCGAGCTGAACTCGCTGGGTTCGGACATCGTGGCCGGTCTGCGAGTGCTGCGTGGCATCGGTGGCGAGGAGTCGTTCTCCCGGCGGTACCGCGCGGAGTCACAGCAGGTCCGGAAGGCTGGGGTTCGCGTTGCGGGGATCCAGTCCGTGCTGGATGCCGCGCAGGTGCTGCTGCCCGGCATCTTCGTCGTGCTCGTCGTCGGCCTCGGGGCGCACTTCGCGTTGCGCGGGGAGCTGAGCGCGGGCTCGCTGGTCGCCTTCTACGGCTATGCGACCTTCCTGGTGCTGCCGCTGCGGACTGCCACGGAGTTCGCCAACCAACTGATGCGCGGTCTGGTCGCCGGCGGCCGAGTGATTCGAGTGCTGCGGCTGCAGCCCGACATCACCGAGCCGGCGCATCCTATGCGCCTGCCTTCCGACGGTGATCTGGTCGATCCGGTCTCCGGCATCCGCGCCCGCGGCGGCCTGCTCACTGCGATCGTTTCGGCCGAGCCAGACCGGTACGCCGAGCTGGCTGACCGCCTAGGTCGCTATGACGAGTCGAGCGAAGTCAGGTACGGCGGAGTCACGCTGGCCAGTGCATCACGAGCGGACGTGCGTGAGCGGATCCTGGTGAGCGACACCGGCTCACAACTGTTCACCGGCACGTTGCGGGCGGAGCTCGATCCGGGCGGCCGTCGTACGGATGACGAAGTGATGGCCGCGATGCACACGGCGTCCGCCGAGGACGTGCTGGTCGCGTTGACAGACGGGCTCGACTCCGAGGTGGAGGAGAAGGGCCGGTCGTTCTCCGGTGGGCAGCGCCAGCGGCTCGTGTTGGTGCGGGCGTTGCTGATCGATCCGTCCGTGCTGGTGCTGGTCGAGCCGACGTCGGCGGTCGACGCGCACACCGAGGCCCGGATCGCGGAGCGGTTGCGTGCCTACCGGGCCGGGCGGAGCACCGTCGTACTGACCGCGAGCCCGCTGCTGCTGGACCAGGTCGACGAGGTGATCTTCGTCGCCGCCGGCCGTGTTGTTGCTACCGGCAACCACCGCACGTTGCTCGAGACCGATCCGCGGTACCGCCGGACCGTGACCCGCCAGACCGAAGAGGAGGAGGCGCTGCGATGAGGCAGATCCTGCCCGTGGCCGGACCGGCTGAGATCCGGCGGCATGCGCGTCGACTCGCCAAACGGCATCCGCGGCCGCTGCTGATCGCGTTGGTGCTGCACGCGCTGGCCGCCGTCACCGGGCTGGCCGCGCCACGTCTGATCGGCAACCTGGTCGAAGACGTTCAGAACGGGACAACCGCCGGCAAGGTCAACCAGGTCATCATCGTGATCGCGGTGTTCATCGTCGCGCAGTCGTTGCTGACGCGCTGGGCGCGGTACCGATCATTCGCGCTCGGCGAGCAGGTGCTCGCCGAGCTGCGGGAGGACTTCGTCGACAATGCCCTCGCCCTGCCGATCGGCACGGTCGAGCGGGCCGGCACGGGCGACCTGCTGTCCCGGACCTCGCGTGATGTGGACACACTCTCGCGGACGGTGCGATTCGCCGTACCCGAGACGATCATCGCGTTCGTCACGGTGCTGTTCACGGTCGCGGCCGCGGTGCTGGTCGGCGCCTGGGTGCTGGTGCCGATGGCTGCGATGGTGCCGCTGCTCTGGCTGAGCACGCGGTGGTACTTGCGTCGCGCCAAGGACGGTTACCTGCGTGAGAACGCGGCGTACGCCCAACTGACGAGCTCGCTGGCCGAGACGGTCGAGGGCGCACGGACGGTCGAGTCCCTGCGCCGGTACGACGAGCGCGTGCACCGCAGCGATGCGGACATCCGCGGCTCATACCTCGCCGAGCGGTACACGCTGTTCCTGCGGACGGTGTACTTCCCGGTCGTCGAGATCGGGTACCTGGTCCCGGTCGTCGGGACGCTGCTGTTCGGCGGCTGGCTGCATCTCAACGGGCATGTCTCACTCGGCGCGGTCACGGCCGGCGTGCTGTACGTCAACCAGCTGATCGATCCGGTCGACCGGTTGATCTCGTGGATGGACGAGCTGCAGTCGGGTGGTGCGGCGTTCGCACGGTTGCTGGGGATCAGCGACGTACCGGACGACCGGACGCCATCGGGTCGCACGCCGTCGGGTGAGCTGGTGGAGGCGCACGACGTGCGATTCTCGTACGTCGAGGGCCGCGATGTTCTGCACGGGGTCGAGCTGGTCATCCAGCCCGGAGAGCGGATCGCGATGGTCGGCCCGTCCGGCGCAGGCAAGTCGACGCTGGGGCGGTTGGTCGCGGGGATCCACCCACCGCGGACTGGTTCGGTGACGGTCGGCGGGGTTGGGATGACCGAACTGCCGCTGGACGAGTTGCGCAAGCAGGTGGCGCTGGTGACGCAGGAGCATCACGTGTTCGTCGGCACGCTGCGCGACAACCTCGCGATGGCGCGTCCGTCGTCGACCGATGCCGAGCTGCTCGACGCGCTCGCTGCCGTTGACGCGCGGGGTTGGGCGGAGGCGTTGCCGGACGGTCTGGACACGCGGGTTGGGTCGGGTCAGTTGGCGCTGACGCCTGCGCAGGCACAGCAGCTGGCGTTGGCGCGCCTCGTGCTGGCGGATCCACACACGCTGGTGCTGGACGAGGCGACCTCGCTGATCGACCCGCGGGCCGCTCGCCACATGGAGAGCTCGCTGGCCGCCGTACTCGAAGGCCGGACGGTTATCGCGATCGCGCACCGCCTCTACACCGCCCACGACGCCGACCGCGTAGCGGTAGTAGAGGACGGCCGCATCACCGAGCTAGGCAGCCACGAAGACCTGGTAGCCCGCCAAGGCTCCTACGCCGCCCTATGGCACTCCTGGCACGGCTAACCCGCTTCCCCATCACCCCCACCCGATCGGGTGGGGGGATTTGGCTGCTTTTCTAGCGTTTTCGTAGTATTAGTACGGCTGAGTCGACGTGGGGTGGTGGGGTGAAGGCATTGCGGGGTAGCCGGAGGCCGATCGACGGGTCGTAGTGTCGGAGCCATCGGTTCGCTCCCGGCACGTCGCCGCGCACCCACCGATTCGCCACCTGCCGCTGCAGCACCAGATCAGCCGACACCAGGCGAGTCCCCGGCGCCAGCAAGCGCTTCAGCAGAGCGGTGGAGATGTTGTACGGCGGACTCGACACCACCCGGAACGGCCGAGCCGGCAACCGGAGATCCGTCGCATCGGCCCGGACCACCGTCACCGACGCATCCTCGAACCGCCGGCGCAACCGATCAGCCCGGCCGGCATGAAGCTCGAAAGCAATGACCCGAGCTCCGGCCCGGACAAGCGGTGCGGTCAGCGCACCGAGCCCAGCTCCGACGTCGAGGACGAGCTCACCGGGCTTGATCCCGGCTGCGTCCACAACCCGTTGGGCCCAACGACTATCGAGCGGATGCCATCCCCAGGCACCCCGAGCCTGCCCGTAGCCGGGCACGACGGACCATCACGAAGTACGTAATCATGCGCCGACCCTAGACCGCCCGACCACCCGCGCTCAAAGCATTTTCGGTGCCGCACCGAGCGCCGTGACGGTTGCCGTCGTACGACGTTCCGCCAGCTCCAGCCGACTACGCCTCGACCCGGTGGCGGTTGCGAGCTCCCGCCGTACGTCGAGAACCCGGACCGGCAACGTGTCCGTCATCAGCAACGGCGCGTACTCGGCCTGCTCGGTGCTCCACCGATCACCATCGCGCCGGAAGGTGAACCGAACCAGGAGCCCCTCGGCCTTGGTACTGCTGGGCTCGCGGTGCGCGGCGACCAGGTTGCCGAGACCGTACGCGACCCATTTCCCGTTGAGCTGCTCCATCGGCTGCACGACATGCGCGTGATGCCCGATCACCAGGTCTATGTTGCTATCAGCAAGCAGTTTCGGAGCGAGCTCGCGCTGCTGATCGTTCAGCGACTTGGAGTATTCCGTCCCCCAATGGCAGCTGACGACGACGATCTCGGCGCCGCGATCGCGAGCTTCCTTCGCCTTCCGCTGGATCGTCGCAGCGTCCAGTGTGCCGGCCCGCCAGGCCTGACCGTTCGGATACGGGAGGCCGTTGAAGCCGAAGGTGAACGACAGCGACGCGATCTTCACACCCTGTACGTCGATGATGGTCGGCGTCTCCGACTCCGTTCGGGTCCGCGCCGTCCCCGCGTGACGAAGACCCGCCTGCTCCAAAGTCTTCAGGGTCCGATCAACACCGGCCGCGCCACCGTCGAAGCTGTGATTGCTTGCTGTCGTGCAGAGGTCGTACCCGGTCTGCTTGAGCGCGGCGGCCATCTGCGGCGGTCCCTGGAACAGCGGGTAGCCGTGATACGGACCGCCGAGTGGCGCGAGTGGCGTCTCGAGGTGCGCGATGGCGAGATCGGCCTTCTGGACAAGGGGTTTGACGCTCGCCATCAACGGTGCGAAGTCCCAACCGCCGCCGTTGCCGTCACGCTTCGCGGTAGTCCAGAGCCGTTCGTGCAACAGGACGTCTCCGGTCGCGACCAGGGTGAGCCGGTCGGGCCGATTCCCCTTGCCTGCTTCGGGTCCGGAGTGTTTGACCTTGGGGGCGCCGCCGGTGTCCGCTGCTGTGGCGGCAGCGCACCCGGCAGTTGCCAGTGCACCGACTCCAGCGAGCAATCCCCCGAGCACCGCACGTCGACGTACCACCATCGCAAGCCCCCAAGCCTCAACCCCTGTCAGGCAAGGAGACGCCGGGATTCCGTGGTTGGTTGAGGCGGTGCCCCGATTGTGATCTACGCGGCCAAGTCGCCCGCGCTGCGCCCCGCAGGACAACTATGTTGTGAAGTTGAGAACTCCAGTCAAGTGAAGGAAGCACAGATGGTCGACCTCAAGACACCGGCACAGCTCGAGCAGATGCGCGCGGCCGGTCGCGTCGTCGGCCAGGCATTGGCAGCGGTGAAGAAAGCGGCCGCTGCTGGGGTCTCGCTGCTCGAGCTCGACGCGGTCGCACGGGAGGTTCTCCGGTCGGCCGGCGCGGTCTCACTCTTCGACGGCTACCAGCCGGGATTCGCGACCAGCCCGTTCAGCGGTGTCATCTGTACGTCGGTCAACGACGCCGTGCTCCACGGCCTGCCGACCGACCTTCGGCTGGAGGACGGCGATCTCCTCAACGTCGACTGCGGCGCGTCGATCGACGGCTGGTGCGCGGACGCCGCGACGAGCTTCTGCGTCGGTACGCCGCGGCCCGAAGATCTGGAGCTGATCGCGACCACCGAGAAGGCGCTCGCCGCCGGTATCGCCGCCGCGGTCGAGGGCAACCGCCTCGGCGACGTCGGCGCGGCCATCGGGAGGATCCGCCAGGCCGCGGGGGTCGGCACCAACCTCGACTTCGGCGGCCACGGCATCGGCCGCCGGATGCACGAGGAACCACACCTGGCGAACGACGGCCGGCCCGGCCGAGGCCTCAAACTCCGCGCGGGCCACGTCTTCGCCATCGAGCCCTGGTTCTGGTCGGGCCCAGGCTCCGCCTACAGCATCGACGACGACGGCTGGACCCTCCGCTCCGCCGACCACACCCGAGGAGCCCACGCCGAACACACCGTAGCCATAACCCCGGAAGGCCCCCAGATCCTCACCCTCCCGTAATCCCACAACAACGTCCCGCGAACAGCCGCCCCCGAAGCCACCCGGCCAGCTCACTAGTCACCCGACCACCCAGCAGGCCAGCCGGCATGCCCACGGCAGAGCAGGACGAGGTTGTGGGTGGCGGTGGCGCCGCCGTCGATCCACGATTGAAGATGATGGGCGTCGCAGTGGATCGGCGGGGCGCCACAGATGACGCACCCTTTGTCGCGTGCATTCAACGCCCGGCGCATCGCCCGGGTAACCAAGCGTTGGCTGCGTCCGACGTCGAGTGGTTCGGAGGTCGAGCCGATCACCAGCGGGATGATCTTCGCATCGCAGGCAAGCCGTCTGATGGTCGCGGCAGAGAGTCCGTCGCAGTAGACGAGGTCGCCGGTAGCCCGAGCGGTGGCGGCTTTGAGGTCGTCGTAGTCGATGGTGACTGTGATGGTGGCCTTGGCGCCGTAGCCAGGCACGGCACCGCCTACCTCAGGTCCAGCGCCGCGCGTTCGCGCCCCACTGCCGTCGACTCCGGCCGCACGACCGCCTACCCCAGCGCCATTGCCTTTTACTCCGGTCTGGCCGGCGCCGATGGTGGGTGTATCGGCTGCCTTGTCGGCGGCTCCCGCGGCTCCCGCTCCGATTGCGGTGTCGCTTCCGTCTCCGCCTCCGGCCGGTTCTACGCTCTCGGCGGTGCTGCTCTGGTTGCCGGCAGCGGCTTCGGCGTCGGACCGGCTTGCGTTGTCGGCGGTGCTGCTCTGGGTGCCGGCAGCGGCTTCGGCTTCGGACCGGCTTGCGTTGTCGGCGGTGCTGCTCTGGTTCTGGGCAGTGGCAGCAGCTTCGGCTTCGGGCGGGGTTGCGCTCGCGGTAGGGGCGGTCTCGCTGGCGTCAGCGGTGGTGGCTGATCTGGCTGTGGCGCCGGCGGGGGGTGTGCTGGCGGCGTCCATGGCTGCGGCGGCGATCAGGAGAGTGTCGGTGAGGGCGTCTGCTTGGCGCTTTGCTCGGGAGCGGGGGTCGAGTTCGCCCTCAGGGGTCTTGTGGGGGCGGGCGCCGGCGTCGGTCGTCGAGCAGAGGAGTTCGGCGTGCTCCTTGGCGAGGTAGCCGCGGAACTTCACGCCGCCCTCGGCGGGGATCAGGATCAGCGATTCGCGCGCATAGGCAGCGTTCTCGTCTGGTTCTGGGCCGTCGGAATCCAGCAGTTCGCAGATCTCCCGGGTGGACTTGGCCAGCTCACTGGGAGCCAGGTGGGCGGCGAGTTTGACGAGTTGTTCTTCGGCGATGTCGCGGTGTTCGACAGGGACCCGGGCGGCGATGCGGTCCAGCGCCGCAGTGATGACTGCGGCTTTGGCCGGGTGCAATGGCTGGGCCGGGTCAGTGAGGGCGGCGGCGACGATGAGGTGTTGGGGCAGGGAGCGAGCGAGTTTGACATCACGCCGGGCATCGCGGGTGTCGAGGCGGTAGCGCTTGGCGACTGATATGTCGAGACCTCTTGTCAAGGGGCAGGCCGAGGCGCCCGTCCCGGATGTGTTCCGGGGCGGGCGCCTGGTGGCTTCGTTGGCTGTGTGG
>NZ_JBSGUS010000024.1:0-97501 GCF_053608045.1 Kribbella sp. NPDC055071 | reverse complement strand
AGTAAATCTGCGGATAGCGACCAGGAAGTTCCGGAAAGACCGGTGGGCGCTGTTCGCGGTCAGCATCGTGCTCGGGGCGACGGCGGCGGCCGTGGTCGGCGCATCGAGTCGTGGCTAGTGGTTCGGGCCGCGATATCGAGTCGTGGATATCGGCGAATCTCGCTGCCGATTCCTGACCCGGATCCACGACTCGATCACTTGAACCCGGCTCACAACTCCCAAGGGGTCCGGAGACCGCGATGACCACGTCGCCGGCACCCGGCTCGCGCACACCACCTGAGCGCACAACAGCCATCTGCGTGCCCGCCGAAGGCGGCAAACGGACCAGCCGCCGCGCGGCGCTGTCCGCATCAACCCACACATCCGACACAGGAGCCGGATAACCCTTCGTCTTGTGGGTTCTCCCCTCGCACACCAGGGGAGAAGGCACCACGTCAGCGGATATCCGTTGGTGTGGGCGAGGAGCGGGCGTGCGCGCGCCGGACGTCGGCCGCCGCTGGAGGTGGTGACTGTGAGTGGTCTAGGCCGGGAGGCGGTTGAGCGCCTGCGAAACCGGGCCAGAACGTGGACGGCCCAAGTCCTGCTGACGGGGGAGCAACAGGGCCTGGGCCTAGCCATGAAGAGTACTCATGATGGGGGCTTGCCACAAGTCCGGATTTCACTGCGCGTGTCGTAGGGCTTACTCGGCCGGTCGACGGAAAAGTCAGACGCCGGCCAGTGGTGCGCGCAGCACCGGGCACGACATGCAGCGCGGCCCACCGCGGCCCGAACCCAGCTCGGATCCGGAGATCCGGATGACCTCGATCCCGGACTCCTCGAGCCGCGCGTTGGTCTCAACCGTCCGCTCGTAAGCGATGCAGACCCGCGGCGCGAGGGCGAGGGTGTTGTTGCCGTCGTCCCACTGCTCGCGTTCGGCCGTGACCGGATCCAGCCCGGTATCGATCCGTCGCAACGTGTCGATCCCGAGCGCCTTCGCCGCCGCGACCAGGAACGGCTCCGGCTCCGCGACATGCAGCTCGCCACCGTCCGTGGTGACCGCGAGTGCCCGCATCTCCTCGGCCATGTTCGGATACATCAGTACGGCGTCGACGTCGACCATCGTGCACACAGTGTCGAGATGCATGGTCGCGCGCTGCTGTGCGATCGGCACCGCGAGCACTGTGTGTGCCAGGTCCTGCGCGAACACCCGCCGAGCCAACCGCTCCACACCGGCCGGTGTTGTCCGCTCACCAACCCCAACAGCCAGTACGCCGGGACCGAGCGCCAGCACGTCACCGCCCTCAACATGCTCGAGCGTGTGGTCATACACCTTCTGCGCCCCAGCGAACCGCGGGTGGAACGTATAGATCAGCTCGGTCAACTGCGTCTCGCGCGCCCGAGCCGGCATCGCCAGCGACGTCACCGCAACCGAGTCGCGGATCCACACGCTGGAGTCTCGCGTGAACAGCAGATTCGGCAGCGGATCGATGAGGAAGTCCTCATGCGCGAGCAACGAGGTGACCAGTCCACCGACCCGGACCTCGTCGTTTCGAACTCCCGCCATCAACGCCTCGGCCAGCTGCGCCGGATCGAGAGATCCCAGCGACGCCAGCAGATACTCGCGCAGCGTGTCACCCAGCCGAAGATCCTCGATCGTCCCCGCGACAGCCTGCGTCCGCGCCTCGGGATCGGCCAGTGCTTCGGTCAGCAGCTCACCCAGATACAGCACCTCGACGTCGCGATCCCGCAGTGCCTGCGCGAACGCGTCGTGTTCGTCCTGCGCGCGGCCGACCCACGGGATGCCGTCGAAGAGCAGTTTGTCGTTGTTGCGCGGGGTCAGTCGGCGGAGCTCGTTCCCGGGCCGGTGCAGCATCACCGTCCGCAGCGGTCCGACCTCACTGTCGACGCCGTACGCGGCCTGTGTGCTGCCGGCCTGTGTGCTGCCGGTCGGTGTGGACCCGGTCGTTGCAGTCATCGCCCTGCCCCTTCGATCGACGTGCTCACCACGCTACGGCAGCCGCCCGGTCCCACGCCGGAGCACGCCACGTCTGTCTGATTGTCCGACAATATCCCCGATCCACCAAACGCCCGGCGGAGATCCTTCGAAAGAACGAGATATCCACAGCAGCGGGCGCTGACGAGGACGGTCGGCTGGGGAGGAACTAGGCTGCGGTGCTGTGTCCGGTCATGATCAGCCTGCTGAGCCTTTCGAGCGTGCCGTCGCCTGTGTGATCCCGGCGAAGGACGAAGCGGATCGGATCGCGGCCACGGTCGACGCGGTGCACAAGATCATCGGTGTAGATCTGGTCGTGGTCGTCGACGACGGTTCGACCGACGGTACGGCGGAAGCCGCCGAGCGCGCCGGTGCGGTCGTCGTCAAGCACGAGCGGAACCGGGGCAAGGCCGCCGCGATGGAGACCGGGGCCGGTGCGGTCGCGGACCGCGATGGCGCCCGCCCGCGGCACCTGTTGTTCCTCGACGCCGACCTGACCGACTCCGCGACCGCTGCGGCGCCGCTGATCGAGCCGGTGCAGACCGGCCGGGCCGACATGACCATCGGCACGCTCCCGGCGCAGCTGCGCGCCGACGGGTCCAAGGCCGGCGGGCACGGCTTCGTCGTACGGCTGGCTCGGGCCGGTATCGAAGAGGCGACCGGCTGGGCGCCGGAGCAGCCGTTGTCGGGGCAGCGCTGCCTGACCCGGGCCGCGTTCGACTCCGCCGTACCGCTGGCGTCCGGCTTCGGGGTCGAGACCGCGCTGACGATCGACCTCGGCCGCAAGGGGTTCCGCATCGTCGAGGTGCCGATCGACGTCCGGCACCGCGCGACCGGATCCGACCTGCGCGGGCAAATGCACCGCGCCAAGCAGTACCTGCACGTCCGTCGCGCCCTGGCGTCGCGCAGCGCCCTGCCGACGGACGGTGGGCCGTCGCTGCGTGGCCTGCTGCCGCGGAAGCACGTCCAATGAGCACGAGCGTCACCCCCGATCCGCGGCTGGCTGAGCGGTACGGGCGCCGCGCCGTCGCGCTCTACCTGATGTGTACGGCGCTCATCGTCGCGGTCGGCCTGCTCGGGCCGTCCGTGGTCGTGCTGACCCTGACCAACCGGCATGCGTGGCTTCCGTCGTACTGGTTCAACGCCAAGCCGAACGACTGGCTCGTCTCGGTCGGGATCTACGTCGCGATCCTCCTCGGCGGGTACGGCGTCTTCCTCGCCACCAAGGCGCTCAGGTACGGGTGGGCCCCACGGGTCAGCCGATTGGTTGCCCTAGGCATCGGTACGACGGCGGCGATCACGCTGGTCCCGCCGATGGCGTCCGGTGATGTGCTGATCTACGCGGCGTACGGGCGGATCATGTCGCTCGGCGGCAACCCGTACACGACCGCGCCGGCGGACACGATCCGGCTCGGGTACGACTCGGTCATCGCGGCGACGGAGCGGCCGTGGCAGGGCGCGAAGAGCGTGTACGGGCCGATCGCGACCTGGATCCAGTGGCTCTCGTCGCTGATCGGCGGCGACTCGATGCAGCTCACGGTGTGGATGCTGCAGTTGTCGGTCGGGATCAGCCTGGTCGTCACCGGACTGCTGTTGCTCAAGCTGGTCGGGCCCAACCTGCCGAACCGGCGACGCGTGGCCATGCTGGGCCTGGCCAACCCGCTGATCCTCTGGACGGTCCTGGCGGGCGCGCACAACGACGCGATCGCGGTGATGTTCGCGGTCATCGCGCTGGTGCTGTTCCGGCGGCACGTGTTCTGGGCGGGGATCCTGCTCGGCGTTGCGGGGTGCACCAAGCTGTCCATCGGTCTGGTCGGGGTGGCGATGCTGTGGTCGCTGCGGGCGGATCGACGCAGAGCCCTCATCTTCTGTGCCGGCGGTGCGCTGGCCATGGGTGGTCTGTACGCCGTGGTCGGGCTGCAGGCGTTCCAGCAGGCGCGATCGCAGACGTCGTTCATCTCCACCGGCACACCGCACAAGGTGCTGCTGAGCTTCTTCACGCTGTTCCTGCCGAACGGGCTGGTCCGGACTGTGCTGGCGATCCTCGCGTGGGTCGGGCTGGTCGTGGTCGCGATTCTGCTGTCGCAGGTGTTCCCGAAGTCACTGGTGCCGCAGACGCATCCGGACGACCCCACGCCGGCCGCGATCCGCTACACCGCGATCTACGCGATCGCGTGGAGCCTCACCGCGATGTACTCACTGCCTTGGTACGACGTGATCGCCTGGGTCGCCCTGGCTGCGGTCGCGGCGTCCAAGGTCGACGGGTTGATGGTCGTGCGGACGACGATGCTCGCGATCGCGTACGTACCGGGTCGTGATCCGCACGCTCGCCAGGTCGCCGCGAGTCTCTCGGATTCGCTGGAGTTCTTCAGCGCACGGTTGCGGGACACGATCTGCCCGGCGATCGAGCTGGCCGTGCTGATCGGGATCATCGTGTGGGCGCGCCGCGGCGGGGCGCAGTGGTGGCCGTACGACTGGCCCCGCCGCAAACAGAAGGTCTTGGTCGAGAAGGCTGAGGCCCACTAGCTCCAGAGATCGTGGCCGGCGGCGATTGCCTTGGCCAGAACGGTTTTGACGGGCTTCTTCAGGACGGCCGCGGCGGCCGCGACATCGTCGTACTCGGGTTGGACGTTGACGACCTGGCCGCCGTACCGGGCGATCTTCACGTGGATCCGCTGGCCGTCGACGTCGACGGTGGCGAACTCACGGTCCGCGGCGTGCTTGCGGATGGTGGACTCGCGCAGGCCGATCGCGGACGTCTCGGACAGGATCACCGAGCGGACCACTTCCGAGCTCGCGGTGCCGACGAGGACGGACAGGGTGTGGGCCGGGCGGCCCTTCTTCATCAGGATCGGGGTCAGCCAGGCGTCGGCCGCGCCCGCCTCCATCAGCCGGGCGAGCACCTGCGGCCAGATCCGCGGGTCCAGGTCGTCGACGTTCGTCTCGTAGACGAGCTCGTCGGTCGAGGCCTCGAGGGATTCACCCAGGACTACGCGGACGACGTTCGGCACCTCGACCGGGTCGCGTCCACCCGCGCCGACGCCGGTCTGCATGATCCGCATCGGGGGAAGCAGGCCGAACTCGTTCGCGAGCGAAGCCAGCAGCGCCGCTCCGGTCGGCGTCGTCATCTCGTACGGCGCTGCCCCGCCGGTCACGGGTGCTGCGGCCTCGGACAACAGATGCAGTACGGCAGGACCCGGAACCGGGATCCCACCGTGCTGCCCTTTCACCTGCCCGCCACCCCCGAGGCTGATGGTCGACACCACGATCCGATCGATATCCAACGAGACCGAAGCCGCGGCCACCCCCACGATGTCCGCAATCGCATCCAAAGCCCCCACCTCATGAAAGTGCACCGCATCCGGCGCCACCCCATGAGCCACCCCCTCAGCCCGAGCCAACCGAGCGAAGGTGTCAAGCGCGCGATCCCGCACGGCCTCAGAAAGCCCAGCCCCCTCAATCAACCCCCGAACCTCAGCCCACGGCCGAGTAGGCCCATGCCCACGCCCAACACCCGCCTCGTCGCTCCCAGCGTCGGGTTCAGCCTCTGCGTGTTCACCTGCGTGGTCGTGACCACCGTGGCCATGCCCGTGGCCTGCTTGGGGTTCTGGGGTGTTTTCCCAGTGGGGGGTGCCGTTGACGTTGATGGTGGCTTTGGTGGCGGCTATTTGGTGGCGGGCGGTGCGTTGGACTGTTACTGAGAGAGAGGGGTCTACGGCGGCTACTGCGGTGTTGACGACGTTGAGGTCTGCTCCGGCGTCCAGGAAGGCGCCCAGGAGCATGTCGCCGGAGGCTCCGGCCGCGCAGTCGATCCAGGCGATTCTCACTGGGACTCCTTCGACTCACGCGGTGCGGAGCGCCGGGCGACCCGGGCGGCGAACACACCGGCACCGAACCCGTTGTCGATGTTCACCACGCTCACCCCGGGCGCACACGAGTTCAGCATCGCCAGCAACGCGGCCAGCCCGCCGAACGAAGCGCCGTACCCAACAGACGTCGGTACGGCGACCAACGGCACCCCAACCAGTCCACCGACCACCGAAGGCAGCGCACCCTCCATCCCGGCCACCACAACCAGGCAGTCCGCCGCATCCAACCGCTCACGCACACCTAGCAGCCGGTGCAGCCCAGCCACACCCACATCGGTGATCAGCTCGACCCCCGCGCCGAACACTCGGGCAGTCGTCGCAGCCTCGGCCGCAACCGGCGCATCCGACGTACCGGCCGCCACCACGGCGACAGTCCCCCGGAGTACGGGCGGTTCACCAAGCACCGCCGTACGTCCGACTGGATCGACCACGGCATCCGGCAGTTCGGCGGCCACGGCCTCCTGCGCTTCGACGGCGAGACGGGTCGCCAAGACGGCGTGACCAGGGTGAGTGGCGTGCAGTGTGCGCAGCAGTTCGACCACCTGGGCCGACGTCTTTCCGGCGCCGTACACCACTTCTGCGTCGCCGGTACGCTCCAGCCGATCGGTGTCGAGCCGTGCGTATCCCAGGTCGTGGACACCAGGCTGAGGACCTTGGTCAGGCAAATGAGTCACGCCGCGAATCTACGTGGCCCGCCCCGGGAACTCCGCTTCCGGTCCGCCCGCGCACTCTCCGGAGTCGCCTGAATACTCAGCAATCGGAGGTCATGCTCTAGGCTGCCGTGCGTGTCTTCGACGTTAGCCGGCGCCTTCGGGATCGCCGCTCTGTTCGTGGCGGTGCTCGCCCTGGTGTTCGCGATCCAGTCGCTGCGGGCGCAGACCGGCACGTCCGAGTCGTCCAGCAAGTCGGGCAAGCTCCCGGCGACGCCCGTCCCGGCGCCGGAGCCGGAGCCCGCGCAGCCGGAGGCGAAACCGGGCACCGTCCGCTCCGAACTGCGCAAGCTGAGCAAGGACCTCGACGTCACCCGCGGCGAACTGCGCGAGACCCTGCAGCACCTGGCCATGGTCCGGTACGACGCCTTCGGCGACACCGGCGGCAAGCTGTCCTGGTCCCTGGCACTCCTCGACGACAAGGGCGACGGCGTCGTCCTCACGTCCATCAACAGCCGCGCCGACGCCCGCACGTACGCCAAGCAAATCAAGTCCTTCACCAGCGAAGCCAAACTCTCCCCCGAAGAGGAAGAGGCCCTGGAAACCCTCCGCAAAGAAGCCGAACAGGACTAACCCCGCCGAATCCATTTCAGGGGCCGGCCCCTGAAATGGTGGGCTGCGCACCCGTATACGGCCGGTTCCACCCACCACTTCGGGGGCCGGCCCCCGAGATGGTGGGTTGCGCACCCGTATACGGCCGGTCCCGCCCACCACTTCGGAGGGCGGCCCCCGAGATGGTGGGTTGCGCACCCGTATACGGCCGGCTCCACCCACCACTTCGGGGGCCGGCCCCTCAAATGGTGGACGTCGACAGCTCGGCTGGGTGGGCGGGGTGAGCGGCGGGGGTCAGCGGCGTTTGGGGACTCGGGCGGTT
Organism: Kribbella sp. NPDC055071; assembly: GCF_053608045.1. Classification (NCBI taxonomy): domain Bacteria; kingdom Bacillati; phylum Actinomycetota; class Actinomycetes; order Propionibacteriales; family Kribbellaceae; genus Kribbella; species Kribbella sp. NPDC055071. Next base: position 90,076 of record NZ_JBSGUS010000024.1, on the reverse strand, counting down.
AGGGCGCCGGGTTCTATTTCGGCGAAGAGGGAGCGGCCGGGGCCGATGGGGTCGCCGTCCAGTTGGCGTTGGACGTCTACGGCGGCGGTGATGTCGACCTTCCGGCCGGTGAAGCGTTCCAGGTACATGTCGGTGCGGTTGGTGCGGGTCATCAGGCGCCACAGGACGATCGGCCACTGGGTGACGCGGCGCGGCGCGATCACGACGACGTCGAGCAGGCCGTCGTCGGGGCGGGCGTCGGGGAGGAGCGGGATGTTGGCCTGCAGCATCCCGACGTTCCCGATCACGACCGTGCGGACCCGTCGTTCGATCGGCTCGGCGTCGTCCAGCGCGAGCAGGACCCGCACGGACGGGTGGTTGATGTTCTTCGCCGCCCCGACCAGGTACGCCGTCCAGCCGATCTGCTTCTTCAGATGTGGCGGCGCGTCGGAGATGATCGCCGCGTCCAGCCCGAGCCCGGCCATCACCGCGAACCGATCCGTGTCCAGCTCGTCCCCATGCACCCGGACCAGATCGATCCGCCGGTCCCGTCCCTCCAAGATCCGCTCCAGAGCGTCATCGAGGTCGAGCGGGATATGCAGGTTCCGCGCCAGCAGGTTCCCGGTCCCAGCCGGAATCACCCCAACCGGGATGCCGGTATGCGCCAACGCCGAGCAGACCACCCGGACCGTCCCGTCCCCACCCGCGACCAGGACCAGATCCGACTCGTACTCGATCGCCCGCTTCGCCATCGCGTTCCCGGCGTCGTCCTCACGCGTCTCGAGCCAGAGCGGATCGTCGTACCCGCGAACCGCCAGCGCCCGCGTCACCTTCCGCCGGAACGCGACCCCATCCCCGACCTTGATCGGGTTCACGATCACAGCGGCGCGCGGCGGCACCGTCGTACCGTCCGCCTCGGTGAGCGTACGACGACGCCGGCGGCGCAGGCCGGGTCGGAGCCCGAAGCCGATCGACGTGGCAGTCAGGATCGCCAGCCCGAGCGCCCACCCGCCGAGCACATCCGACACGTACTGAGCGTTCAGCGCGACCTGATCCGCCGACGCGATCCACACCACCGCGATCGTCGGCAACGTCACCAGCAGCCGAAACCGCCGTCGCCATCCCCGCACCGACGGCAGGACCACGCCCAGCGCCCCAGCCATGACGAACGTCGCGGTGGCGTGGCCGGACACGTACGCCCAGCCACCCGCGTCGATCAGCATCTGCGCCGGCCGTGGCCGCTCGGCGATCGCCCTGACCGCCACGACCAACCCCAGCTCGGCTGCAGCGGTGGTGAGCAGCCAGACGGTCAGATGCCGGGCCCGCCGCTGCCACAGGTACACGGCGACGACCACGAGCACACCTCGCGACGTCCACGGGATCACGATCGCGCCGATGACCTGCCAGATGTCGACCAGGTCCGGGTGGGAGGCGCCGTACGCGGCGGCCCGCACGGAGACGGACAGGTCCCAGCGCTCCAGCGGTGGCCAGTGCTTGAAGATCAGCAGGGTGATGACGAGGAACGGCAGCGCACCCAGGACGACCGTCAGCACACGGCCGACCGGACTGGGTGGGTGGTGGTTCATGACCCGCTCGAATCCCCCTCGATGATCGCGTATCGCCACCACATCATCCCGAATAGACTTCGCCGTCCAAGACACGCCCCGATACCCTCGTCGTGTGATTGACGCCAAACTGCTCCGTGAGAACCCCGATGTCGTCCGCGCCGCCCTGACCAAGCGCGGTGAGAGTACGGACCTGGTCGACCAGATTCTGGTCGCCGACAGTGAGCGTCGATCGTCCATCTCCGCCTTCGAGGCGCTCCGGGCCGAGCAGAAGACGCTCGGCAAGCAGGTCGCCCAGGCCAAGGGCGACGACCGGACCGCCCTGCTGGAGCGGACCAAGGCCGTGGCTGCCGACGTGAAGGCCAACGAGGCTGCCGCCAAGGCGGCCGAGCAGCGCTTCGACGAGCTCGCCAAGGCCCTGCCGAACCTGGTCTCCGACGAGGCCCCTGTCGGCGGCGAGGACGACTTCGTCGTGGTCGAGGAGGTCGGCAAGCCGCGCGACTTCGCGGCCGAGGGCTTCGAGCCGCGCGACCACCTCGAGCTGGGCGAGCTGCTCGGCGCGATCGACATGGAACGCGGCGCGAAGATCAGTGGATCGCGGTTCTACTTCCTCAAGGGCGCCGGCATGCTGCTCCAGCTCGGCATGCTGCAGCTGGCGATCCAGCAGGCGGTGGAGAACGGCTTCACCCCGATGATCACGCCGACCCTGGTCAAGCCCGAGGTGATGGACGGCACCGGCTACCTGAACGCGCACGACGACGTCTACCGGCTTGACGACCCCGAGCTCTACCTGACCGGTACGTCGGAGGTCGCCCTGGCCGGCTACCACATGGACGAGATCGTCGACCTGTCGAACGGCCCGCTCCGGTACGCCGGCTGGTCGTCCTGCTACCGCAAGGAAGCCGGGTCGCACGGGAAGGACACCCGCGGGATCATCCGCGTCCACCAGTTCGACAAGGTCGAGATGTTCTCCTACTGCAGCCTCGACGAGGCCGCCGCCGAGCACCAGCGGCTGCTCGGCTGGGAGAAGGAGATGCTCGACAAGATGGAGCTGTCCTACCGCGTGATCGACACCGCGACCGGTGATCTCGGCGTCTCGGCGTACCGGAAGTTCGACTGCGAGGCGTGGGTGCCGACGCAGGGCCGGTACCGCGAGCTGACCTCGACGTCGAACTGCATCGACTTCCAGGCCCGCCGGCTGAACATCCGGCACCGCGACGCCGACGGCAAGACGCAGCCGGTCGCGACGCTGAACGGCACGCTGGCCACCACGCGGTGGATCGTCGCGATCCTCGAGACGCACCAGCTGGCCGACGGTTCGGTCCGGATCCCGACCGCGCTGCGGCCGTTCCTGGGCGGACGCGAAGTCCTGGAACCGGTCGCGAGATGAGTGACGGACCGCGGCCGACGGCCGTTGCCCTGGACATCGATGGCACGCTGATCGATCACGACGAAGGGCTGTCGGACGCGGTCGTCGACGCGGTACGGCGAACTGCCGCCCAGGTCCCGGTGATCCTCGCCACCGGGCGGGCGTGGTCGACCACCAAACCGGTGGCCGAGCGATTCGGTCTGCCGGCCGGCGGATTCGTTGTCTGTAGCAACGGTGCGCGGACGCTGCGCTTCCCTGACGGCAAGGTGATCGACGAGCGGACGTTCGATCCGACCACCGTGATCGCCTCGGTGCGCAAGTACGCGCCGGCAGCACGAATGGCCGTCGAGGAGTTCGACGGTAGCTATCTGGTCACCGCACCGTTCCCGGCCGGTGATCTGGGCGCCCACGCCAGCATCCGCGTGGTCGCCGACGACGAGCTCGCGCCGGAACCCGTGACCCGGTTGATCATCCGGGACCCGGAACAGTCCGAAGCCGACTTCGTTCGTCTGGCGGAGCGGCTCGGCCTGCACGGCGTGAGTTACTTCGTTGGATGGACCGCGTGGCTCGACATCGCACCCGAAGGCGTGGACAAGTCCACCGGGCTCAAGGTCGCGCTGGCGCAGTACGAATTGGATCCCTCCGGCCTGCTCGCCATCGGGGACGGACGCAACGACATCGAGATGCTGACCTATGCCGGCCGGGGCATCTCGATGGGATCAGCGCCGGACGAGGTGAAAGCCGCGGCCGACGAGGTCACCAAATCGGTTCAGGACGACGGGGTTGCCGCTGTTCTGAACCGGTGGTTCTGATCCGAGTCAGACAATCCTCGAAATTCGTACTTCACGGCAAGCTATTGAGCCAGGATCGAAAGGCTTGACAATTGCCTGCGGCAACTGAAAGGCCCGGATCCCTGTCTGCACAGGAATCCGGGCCTCGATGTCTGACGCTATGACCGGTCGAGAGCGCCGATAGACCGCTGGCGGGCCGAGTATCGGGTCAGGCGACGCGGCTGCCGCCACTGCGGCGCGGCTGGCACTGCGGGTGCTCCGTGACCGCCTCGAACGCGTCCAGGACGGCCTCGACCTCCGGCCGCGGCCTGGGCGCCTTGGCGGCCGGGCTCTGCCCACGGCGAGCACGGCGCAGGTGCCGCTTCACCGTCGACAGCGAGCATCCCAGCCGCATGGCAAGGGATTCCAGGCTGTCGTTCGGGTACTGCGTACGCAGCCGCAGGACCTCCTCGTGGCTGACCGGCCGGCGGGTGCCACGGGCTCCCGCGAGCTGGTCGAAGTCGTCGGCCTGGACCTCGACGTCCAGCAGGTTCCGGATCGAACGGCGTTGTGCGGCAGTGGTTCCGGCGACGAAGCCGCTCACGTCGTGCTCGGCCACCGCGTTGTACAAACACTCGGTGAACAAGGGACATGAGGCACACAAGGCCTTTGCCTCGCGCACCAACTGTTCGTACCGCTCCCGGGTGCGACGGGTGGCGGACGCGGGCGGCGGCTCTTCCATCAGGCGGTGCTGGAAAATCTCCGGTCGGGCGATGCAGCCGGTCGTCGCCCTTTCCCTGATCGAAGGTGTGTCGACAGCCGCTCGGGAGCTATTGCCCCTCGGCCCCGCTAGATTGGCGCTGTTGACGGTCATCAAGGCTCCCCAAGTATCGCGACCCGTGTGCACGAACGGTGGAGGCCGTTCGGTCATGCGGATCCACTAGCTGATGGACTGGCGAACTGTTACCGGCCCACCGTGTCGTCCCGGGCGCGGGACGCACCGATCCATAACTCTTGACGTCGCTGCGACGGATTTGGTTGCAGCCAATTCCACAACAGTTTTTTGTGACGCCTGTGCGTGCTTACGGTGGGTAGGGCGGTAGCAGTCGCGCTGATCCGGAACACGCTTACGACGCGGCTCAACTGCCCCCGGTTCCCCGCCAGACCACCGCATGAAATCATGCGTGCCCGATGCTGCGCAGGGGAACTTGCTGCCTTTGCAGCATCCTGCCGTAACGGTCTGGTGACGTTGTCAAAAGCTCAATCAGATAAGTCAGAAACCTCTGAATCCGTGGACTTTTGGGTTGCGCCGAACGGGCCGACAGGAGTAATGCGACCTCCGGATACGGTGTGTCGATGACCGCCATCGACAGCTCTCGCCAACCCCGGCTGATCGCCTCCGATCTGGACGGAACACTGGTCCGCAACGACGGAACCGTCTCGTCACGAACGCGCGCGGCGGTTCTCGCGGTCCAGCGGGCCGGAAGTGTTTTCGTGATTGTTACCGCGCGGCCACCTCGGTGGCTGCACGATCTCGCGGACCTGATCGGCGATCACGGAATCGCAATAGTTGCCAACGGCGCCATTCTGTACGACGTCCTGCAGCGCAAGGCGATCCGGACCCGATTGATAGAACCGGAAGTCGCTCTCGAAATCGCCGAGGCGATCCGTGCGGAGATTCCCGACGTCGAGTTCGCGATCGAGCGACCGGACCGCTACGGACAGGAACCTCACTACGTCAATCGGTGGCCGACGCCCGCGGACACGTTGGTCGCGGCGGTCGAGGTCTTGTTGTCGGAGCCGGCTGCGAAGCTGTTGGTGCGCCATCCGAGCTGGCACTCCGACGAGTTGCTCGCCCGCATCGGTCCGATCGCGGCCGGCCGCGTGAATGCGAGCCACAGCGGCGGACACAGCTTGGTGGAGATCTCGGCGAGTGGTGTCTCGAAGGCTGCCATGCTGGCCGATTTCGCTGCCGGGCTTGGGATATCAGCCAGTGAGACGATCGCCTTCGGTGACTCCGTCAACGACCTGCCCATGCTCGCGTGGTCGGGGACGTCGTACGGAGTGGCGAACGCGCACGCCGAGGTGCTGGCGGTCGTCGACAGGGTCTGCCCGGCAAACGACGAGGACGGCGTTGCCGCCGTCCTCGAAGAGCGCTTCAACCTGTGAACCAAGGGACTACAGGTACATGCCCCCGCTGCCGGGCCCGTCGGTGTTGCCGGCCTGGGGTGCGCCGGGGAAGCCGGGTGGCATCTCGTCGGGTGGCAGCTGTTGTCCACCGGGCAGGGCGCGGCGCATCTGCTCGAGCTGCTGACGCGCCGCCATCTGCTGGGCGAACAGCGCCGTCTGGATGCCGTGGAACAAACCCTCCAGCCATCCCACCAGCTGGGCCTGCGCGATCCGCAGCTCGGCCTCGGTCGGCGTGCTGTCGTCGGTGAAGTCGAGGCTGAGCCGTTCCAGTTCGTCGACGAGCTCGGGCGCCAGGCCGGACTCGAGCTCCTTGATGGAGGCCTCGTGGATGGCCTTCAGCCGCTGCCGGGAGGCTTCGTCGAGCGGGGCCGACTTCACCTCCTCGAGGAGGTTGCGGATCATGTTCGCGACCCGCATCACCTTGGCCGGCTGCTCGACCAGCTCGGTCACCGACCGCGGTTCGTCGTGTTCGCCGTGCTCACCCTCGGAGCGCGGCGGTCCCTCGACGGCCATGCCGTCGGGCCCGACGATCAGCACCTTGCCGTCCTCGGTCCGTGCCCCGGCCATCGGAACTCCCTGGCCCTCGCTGCTCTCGGTCATCTGCCCATCCTAGTTCCGGCAGCTGGAACCCCGGAGACGCACCTGTGGACAACTTCGGCTTACTGCTTGACGCAATGGCTCAGTGCTTGGCGCGATGCCGGCGGACGGCGTCGCGGTTCGCGCAGGCGGGGGTGCAGTACCGCTGCCGGCCGGTCCGGGACAGGTCGGCGTACACGTTGTCGCATCCATCGGCGTCGCAGCGCCCGAGCCGGGTGATCCCGCGTCCCGCCAGGTGCAACGCCGTACCGGTGCTGATCAGTGTCGCGACCAGTCGTCCGACCGGGACGTCGGACGGGCGGTAGTGCACGTGCCAGCCGTCGCCGGCGTGGTTGGTGAGGCGCGGATGCTCGGTGTACTTGGCCAGCATCGCGTTGATCAGATCGACGCGGGTCTGCTCGTCCGGGGCATCGACGACCGCGAGCCACTCGTCCAGGGCGACACGTACGGCGGCCAGGTCCGCGGCCGTCACCCGTCGTTCGCGCAGCCGGCGGTTGTCGACGCCGCTCTCCTCGCACCGCTCGGCCAGCTCGTCGGGCGTGTTCGCGGGCCGGGTGACCAGGTTGACCGCGAGCAGGACCGCGTCCGCGCCGTAAGGGTTGAGATGCATAATGCCATTACATCACGATGGAGACATGACAACCGGAAGCGAGTCTCACCGGCACCGCTGGAGCGTGGTGTCCTCCCATCGGGTCAGCGACGGCCTGGTCGTGTACCAGCGGTGTGCCTGCGGCCAGTGGAGAGTCGCCAGCACACCGCCGTACCCCGTCGCGTACCCCGAAGTCGTTCAGGTCGGTTAGTCGATCCGGGCGACCATCGGCAGCGTGGAGCGCGTCATCAGCCAGGCCAGGAGACCGGCGAAGAGGGGTACGGCGACCACGATCGCGGCGAGCTGAGCCCACGGGACCATGAACTGCGGTGAGTCGACGATGGCGTGAGCGGTGTAACCGAAGAGCGCTCCCACCCCGACGCCGAGCAGGCAGCCGAGCTGACCGAGCACCCAGGCCTGTGCGGCGGCCAGGGACCGACGCCGCCGGGGTTGCGCACCGATCGCGGCCAGGGTCGCCAGGTCCGCCCGTCCCTCCGCCGCCGACAACGACACCGAGATCGCGACGCCGAGCAGGGTGACGATGGTCGCCGCTCCCAGGACGCCGGCCATCAGCGGCCACGCCGAACTCTTGTACCCCGCCTCGATCCGCAACGCGTCGTCCGCGCCGAGCACCCGCGCAACCGCCGCGAGCTCGGCCTTGGTCGGCTTCTGGGTCAGTTCGTACTGAACCTGTGTGATCGTGACCGTACCGAGCTTGTGGGCGGCGTCGGTCGAGATCAGCGCGTTGTCGTGGAGTACCGGGATCTTCGGTGGCGTCCCGCCCGCCACCGTGGCAATGGTCTGGCCGGTGGAGCGCTCGTCGTTCCGCAGGACGGACTTGCCCGGTGCGCTGTGATCGATCGGCAGGACGACCTTGCCGGCCCGCAGTTCGGTGGCGGCGTTGGCGCCGTACTGATCGAAGCGCGCGACGTACGCCGGATCAACGGCCAGCAACTGGTACGACGGAAGCCTGGAGCCCTTGGGCGCATCGACGGAGAGGAAGGGAATGTTGCCGTAGTCGTCAGCCTTTGCCTTGGGCAACGAAACCGTGCCCAGCTCGTAGGTGTGCCGGACCGGGAGCAGACCGGCGATCTGGTCGACCGTGTGCGGTGAATACTTCTCGGTGACCGGATTCCCCTCGCCGAACGGCAGGATCGCGTCGCCGGACCGCGCCATCGGGGTGTAGGTCTGCTCGCCGGTGGCGACCGCGTTCGAGACGACGAAGGCAGCGGCCGCGGTCGCAGCGACGGCCATCATGATCGCGGCCGCCGCGGGACCGGTCCGATGCCGGTGCCGGCCGGCGTCGCGAACGGCCATCCGTGCGCTCAGCGGCAGCCGCCGGCCAAGAGCGGCGCAGGCCGCGATCAGGCTGGGAAGCAGCCAGACCAGCGCCACAATCGTCGCGGTGATCCCGACGAAGACCATGGCGATCGGGACCGTCGGGGTGCCCGGCCACTGGCAGTCCTGCAGACAGTTCGCGTTGGCCGCTTCCAGTCGCTCTGCCGCCCTCAGCTCCGCGGCCAGCAGGCCTGTCCCGACGAGTGCGCAGCTAACGCCGACTGCGAGTAGGACCACCGGTACCAACCGGAGCTTCACTCGTCCGGCCGACGCCGCGAAGCGTCCGCTCAACGCGGCCATCGGCGGTTGCTTGCCGGCGGCAATCGCCGGTACGACGGCAGCCGCGAGACCGGAAAGCAGTCCGATCGCCGCAATCGCCACGACGCCCGACCAGGGAATCTGCCACCCGGTGATGATCTTCGAGGTGATTCGCTCCCACAGGGACTTCCCGGCCAGGACGGCGACGGCCGCGAGGGAGAGTCCGCCGATCACCCCCACCACACCGGCGAACACCCCCTGCAGCAGGACGATCCGGCGTACGTCGCGCGGCGTACCGCCGGTCGCCAGTACGAGGCCGAGCTCCCGGGTCTGGCGCCGGGCTCCGACGGCGAACGCCGTACCGGCGAGCAGGACGATCTCCAGGAGACCGAATCCGATCGCGAGCGCCATCACGGCGTACGGCGTGAAGTCTGCGACGGTCCGGTCGTACTGATCCGGTGGCGGGTGCACGACGTTTGCTCGCGGCAACAAAAAGAGACCGTGTGTGAGGAGCTGGGATTCGAGGGTGCCGGTGTCCACCGAGGCCGGCAGTTTGACCAGGTAGCGCGCGTCGTCGCCCGGGCCTGCCGTGCGCAATGGTGTGTCCGACGTGGCGAAGATGGTCGGCGTTCGGGGGAACTCGAGCTGGCGGGCGATGCCGACCACGTCGTACCGCCGGCCGTCCTTGCCGACCACGGTGCCACTCGGTCCCTTGAGGCCGAGGCGGTCGGCCAGTGACGGTGAGATGGCCACCTCGCTCTTCGTGGCGGGCAAGCGGCCGTGATCGAGCTTGACCGTGCCTTTCGTCAAGGGGCTCATGCCGTCGCCGGTGATAAGAGTGGCCGACGTGTTCGGGCCGGGTGTGCGGATCGTTGTCATGCCGGTGTCGACGAACATTCGGGCGAAGGTGCTGCCCGGCGGCAAGAGCGGGGTCGGATCGAACGTCGACGGCGTACGGACCGTCTGGATCGCGTCGACCGGTGGGCCTGCCTCGAAGGTCGACAGGGACGGCTCGCCTGGGCGGTTCTCGAGTTTCCCGTACTGCGTGACTCCGACCACGGCATCGGCTTGCCCGAGGATGGTGGTGGCGAGCGTTTCGCCTTGTGGGCTTGAGGTTCTGAGGATGACACCGGCTCCGGTCGCGGCCAAGACGGGCAGACCGATGAGCGCGGCAACCAGCAGGGTCCGGCCGAGCTGCCGTCTCGTCGTACGGCGGGCTATCCGTAGCGGCGGCCCCCAGCTGCCCATTACCGGCTCTCCTGCAGGAGAACATCTGCATCGGGGAGTGGGCCGGACTGACCTACCAGCACACCATCGCGCAGGTAGACCACGCGATCGGCCCAGGCGGCGTGCCGGGCGTCGTGGGTGACGAGGACGCCGGCGACGCCGTGTTGATCACAGCGGTCCCGGAGCAGCTGGAGGACGGTTTCGCCGGTCTCGGAATCGAGGGCTCCGGTCGGCTCGTCCGCGAGGAGCAACCGTCGTTCGCCGACGATGGCGCGGGCGATCGCGACTCGTTGCCGTTGGCCACCGGACATGTCGTCGGGGAATCGGTCGGCGAGCTCATTGATACCCACTTCCTGTAGCGCTGCGACGGCGTACTTGCGGGCGGTCCGGGTGCGGGTGCCGTCGAGTTCGAGTGGGAGGGCAACGTTCTCGGCGGCGGTGAGGGCGGGGATCAGGTTGAAGTCCTGGAAGACGTAGCCGATCCGGCGACGGCGGAGCGCGGCGACCGCGTTCCGGCTGAGGGTGGTGAGATCGTTGCCATCGACAAGGACCTCGCCGCTGGTCGGCTGGTCGAGACCGCCGGCGCAGGTGAGCAACGTGGACTTCCCGGATCCGGACGGGCCCATCACGGCGACGAGCTCACCGGCGGCCACCGCCAGGTCCACGCCGCGCAGCGCGTGCACGGCCTGTTCCCCGTGACCATGTGTTCTGGTCAGATTGCGGATGTCCAGAATCATCGCTGTGCCCCCAGGTGGTCTGCTGCTTCTTCTTCGGTTGCGTGCTGTTTCGTCGGGATGCGCCGGTGCCGGAGGAGCGTCGCCTCGCAGTGATCGAGCCAGCGGATCTCGGCCTCGGCGGCGAAGATCATCGACTCCACGATCAGCTGCCAGGAGATCTCGCCGTCGCGACTCCCGCGCTTCAGGCGGGTCAGTTCCTGCAGCGACTCCATCGTCGACATCCGCTGCCGCTGGACGACGGCGTGCACCTCGACCCCCGGTACGGCGAGCGCCAGCGCGAGCTTGATCGCGAGCTCGTCCCGCGGCCGCGACTCCCGGGTGACCGGCGTCTCGAACCACCTCGCCAGCTCGTCGCGGCCGGCGTCGGTGATCTCGTACATCGACCGCCCGTCACCGTCGGCGTTCTCGTCCCCGCCGCGCACGAAGCCGTCCCGCTCCAACCGGGTCAGGGTCGTGTACACCTGCCCGATGTTCAGCGGCCAGGTCGAACCGGTCGCGCTCTCGAACTCCCCGCGCAACTGGTACCCGTACTTCGGCCCCTCCTGGAGCAGCGCCAGCAAACCGTGCTTGATCGACATAGATACCGAGTATGCATACCCAGTATGCTGTGGTCAATACGTGGTCACTACGTGGTCAAGGCGGACCTCCGCCACTCATCAAGTAGCCGGTTGGCCCAGAGCGCAGGCGTGGCCGGCCGCTGCGTGTGGCAGTTGGTGAGTGCTGGAGGTCCTAGAGAGTGAGGAGGATCTTGCCGATGTGGTTGGACTGTTCCATCGCCTGGTGAGCCTGGGCGACGTCGGCGAGGGGGTAGGTGGTGTCGACGATCGGGCGGACCTTCTTCGCCGCGATCAGCGGCCAGACATGACCGACGACCTCGGCCAGGATGCGGCCCTTGTCCGCGACCGACCGCACCCGCAGGCCGGTGCCGGTGATCGAACCGCGGCGGCTCATCAGGCGGCCGAGATCCAGCTCCGCCTGGGTGCCGCCCTGCATCCCGATCACGACCAGGCGCCCGTCGTACGCGAGCGTCTTCACGTTGTCGGAGAGGTACTTGGCGCCGATGATGTCGAGGACCACGTCGGCACCGGCGCCCCCGGTGGCCTCCTTGACCACGGACGCCCACTCGGCTTCCTTGTAGTTGATCGCCACATCCGCGCCGAGCCGCGTGCAGAACTCCATCTTGTCCGTGCTGCCGACCGTCGTGAGCACCCGCGCGCCATGCGCGACCCCGAGCTGGATGGCCATCGTGCCGATCCCGGACGACCCACCGTGCACCAGCAGCGTCTCGTCCGCCTTGAGGTGCGCGGTCATGAACACGTTCGACCAGACCGTGGCGACGACCTCGGGGAGCGCCGCGGCACTGACCAGATCCAGCCCGTCCGGCACCGGCATGACCTGCGGTGCCGGTACGACGACCTTCTCCGCGTAGCCACCACCCGCGAGCAGCGCGCAGCACTCGTCGCCCACGGACCAACCCTCGACGTCCGATCCGACGGCGGCGATCCGCCCCGAGACCTCGAGTCCGATCGTCCCGGGTGCGCCGGGTGGCGGCGGGTAGAACCCTTGCCGCTGGAGCAGGTCGGCGCGGTTCACGCCCGCCGCGACCACATCGATGACGACCTCGTCGACGGCCGGTTGCGGATCCTCGATCTCGCCGATCGTCAGTACGTCGATCCCGCCGGCACCCTCACACACGACAGCTCGCATGCTGCACACCGTACCCTCAGCGCTCGACCAGCCCACCAAGCTCTGCGGCGATGCTGTCGAGGTAGGTGGTCTCACCTGTCGACTTGAACCAGTCCCATAGTTCGAGCGAGTGGTAGGCGCGGTAGAGGCGCAGGCGGTCCTCCCAGTCGTCGGGGAGTACGCCGTACCCGTCGATCAATCCCGCCCGCTTCTCGGCGTTGTCGCGGATCGAGTACGAGAAGGTCTTGGCCAGGTCCAGGAGGGGGTCCGCGGCGATCGCGTTCTCGACGTCGATGAGGCCGGTGACCTGCCCGGTGTCCGGGTCCACGAGGATGTTGCCTTCGTGGAAGTCGTTGTGACAGAGGACCGGGGCTGCGTTTGCGGCGAAGAGGTCGCTGTGGTTGTCGACGTACTGCCGGATCGCGGTGCGCAGCTCCGGGTCGCCGCCTAGCTCGTCGAACTCCTTGAGCTTCTTGGCGAACTGCCTGCGCATGTACTGGTCGTTGTCCGGCAGCGGATCGAGGATCTGGTCGGTCAGATACCCGTACGCGGTCTGCGGGATGCGGTGCACCCGGTCAAGGAGCTGACCGAGCTGCATGTACGTCGCACGCCAGTCGGGCGGCTCCAGCTCCGACAGCGGTACGCCGTCGAGCTTGGTGAGGACCGTGTACGCATCGTGCTCATCGGTCGCCGGCTCGGCACGGAGCACGTGCGGGATGGCGCCGTTGAGCTCCTCGGCGAGCAGTCCGTAGACGTGGACCTCTTTGGCTTGCTTCCAGACCCACTCCGGCGAGTAGACCTTCACGATCACGGGATCGCCAGTGGTACGACGTACCTCGAAGACGGTGCTCAGTTGACCACCGGTGCGCTGGATGATCTCTTCGCTGTCGGGAACCGCTTTGGCCAGTAGTGCCTCACTACCCACGGAATCACGGTAGAAGCCGTGTCCATCGAATTACTCGTCGAAGTCGGCCCAGGTGTCGACGTCGTCGCCGGCGTGGGTGGGTTCGGTCCACACCAGGTCGAGCTCAGCGACAAGACGCCGTACGGACTTGTCGCGGGGGTCACCGATCCGGGTGATGGCGTCGGAGAGCGCCGTACGACGGTATGCGGCAGCTAGCTGTTGTTCGCGGCCATCCGTGTCGCGCAGGCCGTGGCCGTCGTGGTCGCCGAGTCCTTCGACCAGCCCGGAGACGTCCTCCGTGGTGAGCCAGGGGAGGTCGCAGCTGACCAGTACGACGACCGGTGCGGTGCCTCGGGACAGTCCCGCCGCAATCCCGGCCACCGGACCACCCGACGGCGGATCCTCAACAGTCCACTCGACTGGCCGGCAGGTAGTCCGAACCGGCCCGACCACCACGGTCGACACCGCACCACCAGTTGCCGCCAGCACCCGATCGAGCAGCGTCACACCCTCCAGCACCAGCATCGCCTTGTCCACCCCACCAAACCGAGTAGACCCGCCCCCCGCCAACACCAACGCATCAAACTCCACCCCCCGAAGTTTGCACCCGCTGCGCCGAGGTCGTGCCGGGGGGAGCGGATCCCCAGGCCATCACAATCCGCCCATCCGGCTGGGTTCCGGCGTGAGAACCCCGCCGTCCGGTGATTGTGATGGCCTGGACGCCGGTCTACACCTCCTTCGGCAGGAAGGCCGCCCGCGTTTGTTGCATGGTCTCCAGCTCTTCCGGCGTCAGCGCCTCGGTTGCTGCGCGGCGCCGCTGGTCCATGGCGGTGAGCTCGGCATCCGTCAGCTTCGCTCTCGCCTCCGCCCGGGACTTCTGGAGCTGGTCGAATTCTTCACGTGTCAGTACTCGCGACATAGCAGTCATCACCTCGATGAGTTCGATGAGCTTCTCGGACGACGGTTCGTGGGCCCGATCGAGACCGTCGAGGACACCTCGGAGCTTGCGGTGGAGCGTGGTCGCCGCGGCGAGCTGCTCCTCGACCAGTTGGAGCTGGGTGCGGAACAACGTGCGCGGATCCGCCAGCTCACCGTCGAGGACCTGACTCACCTCGGCCAGCGACAACCCGAACCCACGGACCGCCACGATCAGGTGCAACCGCCGTACGTCGGCACTGTCGTACTGCCGGTGTCCCGACGTACTCCGGCCGCTGGGTCGCAGCAGACCGATCTCGTCGTAGTGGTGCAGGGTCCGGACGCTGAGGCCGGTGGCTTGCGCGAGCTCACCGACCCGCCAGGTCCTGTCTTCGGTGTCCATGTCCACGACGCTAAGTCCTCACGTCGGGTCAGGTTCAAGGGTTTTGCGGCACCATGGAGGTGTGAAGATCGCCGTGGTGCAGACCGCTAGTGGTTATGACAAAGCTGCTAATCGCGAGCTCGTGGCGCGGGTTGTTGGTGCGGCGGCGCAGGGTGGGCCGGATCTGGTCGTCGTTCCGGAGGCGATCATGTCCGACTTCGCGACCGAGGGTGGTTCGGTGGCGGAGGCCGCGGAGTCGCTGGACGGGGAGTTCGTGGCGACGCTGCGTAAGGCCGCGGTCGAGCACGGGGTGGCGATCGTGGCGGGGATGTTCGAACGCAGTTGCGACCAGGACCGCCCGTACAACACACTCCTGGCCGTTGGTGCGGACGGTTCGCTGCTCGGCGCTTATCGCAAGATTCACCTGTACGACGCGTTCGGGTACAAGGAGTCGGATCAGCTGACCGCTGGGGACGTGGCGCCTGTGGTGGTCGAGGTCGCCGGTACCAAGCTGGGGCTGATGACGTGCTACGACCTGCGCTTTCCTGAGCTGTCCCGCGCTCTGATCGACGCCGGCGCCGAGGTCCTCGTCGTACCGGCGGCGTGGGTTCGCGGTCCCCTGAAAGAGCACCACTGGACCACTCTGCTCACCGCTCGAGCAGTGGAGAACACCTGTTATGTCGCCGCGGCCGCCCAGAACGGGAAGAAGTACTGCGGCCTGAGCCAGGTGATCGACCCGCAGGGCATCGCACTCTCGGCAGTGGGCGAGTCGGACGGCTACGCCTTCGCGGACATCTCCGCGGACCGGGTGGCCGACGTACGCAACCGCAACCCTTCACTCCGCAACCGCCGGTATACCGTCAACCCCCGCTGACTCGTTTAGTTTGGACTGGCTGGTCCGAAATCGGGCCGGAACGGTTAACCTCGCCGTGTGTTGGATGGGTTTGATCTGGAGCACCACGGCGATCTCGAGGTCGGGGATGGCCTGGTCGACCTTGCGGTCAACGTGCGGGCGGGGACACCGCCGGCGTGGTTGATCGACGCGATCACGGCCAGCTTGTGTGACCTTGCGGCGTACCCGCGACAGGATGCGGCCGTCCACGCGGTCGCTGCGCGGCACGACGTCGGGCCTGATCGCGTCCTGCTGACTGCGGGTGCGGCGGAGGCGTTCGTGCTGATCGCGCGCGCGTTCCGGCCGCGGCATGCGGTCGTGGTCCATCCGCAGTTCACCGAGCCGGAGGCCGCGCTGCGGTCCGCCGGGCATGTGGTCGATCGCGTGATCCTGCGCCCGGAAGACGGGTTCGTCCTGGATCCGCGCGCCGTACCGGCCGATGCCGATCTCGTTGTCATCGGCAATCCGACCAACCCGACCTCCGTCCTCCATCGCGCGGACGACCTCCGCGAACTCGCCCGCCCCGACCGCATCCTCGTCGTCGACGAGGCCTTCATGGACGCGGTCCCCGGCGAACCCGAGTCGCTCACCGGCGCCTCCATCCCCGGCCTCGTCGTCATCCGCAGCCTGACCAAGACCTGGGGTCTGGCCGGCCTGCGCGTCGGGTACGTGCTCGCGGCCCCTGGGTTGATCGAACAACTCGCTGCTGTCCAACCGCACTGGCCGGTGTCCACTCCTGCACTCGCGGCGGCGATTGCCTGCAGCAACGGGCGGGCCGTGGACGAAGCGGCTCGGGCGGCGCTGGACATCGATCGCCAGCGTGTCCATCTGCTTGACAGTTTGGCGCCGGTTTCGACGTACGGCGTGCCGCGCGGACCGTTCGTCCTGGTGCAGGTCGAGGGTGGCGCCGTACTGCGGGAATCCCTGCGAGAGCGTGGATTCGCGGTCCGTCGAGGTGAGACGTTCCCGGGTCTCGGGCCGGACTGGTTGCGGATCGCGGTGCGTCCCGACGACGTGACCGACGGCTTCGCGAAGGTGTGGAAAGACCTGACCACCTGAGGTCCAGCACCGGGTTGTGCGGTGTTCGCTGCCGAACCGAATTGTCGCTGTAACCCGTGGGGGGTTTAGCCCTCACCGTTTTGCGCACAGGATGGTCGCTGGGTGCCATGCTGTGCATCGGCATTCTTTCTGGCCATTCGCGAAGGGAGCAGCACAATGGGTCTGAGCGACGATGACATGACGACCTCCTCCGACGGTGGAGAGGGTCTCGCGGACGGTGGTGCGAACACCGGCGGTCACGACGGCGGCGCCGATGGTGGCGCGGATGGCGGCGCGGGCGACGGCGGCTCGACCGAGGGCAACGACAGCCAGGCCGGCGAAGGTACGGCCGACGGTGGTGCGAGCGACAGCGGCGCCGATGGTGGTGCGGATGGTGGCGCCGGCGGCGAGGGTCTGGCCGACGGTGGTGCCAACACGGGCGGCCACGACGGCGGTGCTGACGGCGGTGCTGACGGTGGTGCCGGCGAGGGTACGGCGGATGGCGGCGCGAACTCCGGTGGTCACGACGGCGGTGCCGATGGTGGTGCCGATGGTGGGGCGGGCGAGGGCTTGGCCGACGGTGGCGCGAACGCGGGGGGCCACGACGGCGGTGCTGACGGTGGGGCAGGCGAGGGCTTGGCCGACGGCGGCGCTTCGTCCGGCGTGAGCGACGGCGGTGCGGATGGTGGCGCCGGTGGCGAAGGTACGGCCGATGGTGGCGCGAACGCGGATGGTCACGACGGTGGTGCTGACGGCGGCGCCGACGGTGGAGCGGGCCAGGGTTCCGGAAGTTGGTGAGTACGGTGCCGGGAGCCGGGTCGCTGCCGGATGAGCGACCGGCTCTCCGGCGCTGTGTAGCAGGTGATCTCGACGAGTTCGCGAACTCCTATTGGGGTTCGCGCGCTCTGCTGTCCCACGGGCCAGACCTCCCTGCGCCGTTCGACGATCTGTTCAGTTTGGAATCCGCGGACGAGCTGCTGTCCCGGCGTGGTCTGCGGACACCGTTCCTGCGCATCGCCAAGAACGGCACGGTCGTTGGGGACGGACAGTTCACTGGGCCGGCTGGTGTGGGCGCCGACATCACGGACCAGATCCGCGACGACAAGGTCGCGGCGCTGTTCGCCAGCGGGCACACCGTCGTACTGCAGGCTTTGCATCGCACCTGGCCCGCACTGGTCGACTTTTCGACACAGTTGTCGGCTGACGCCGGTCATCCGGTCCAGATCAACGCATACATCACTCCTCCTGAGTCACAAGGGTTTTCGGCGCACTACGACGTACACGATGTCTTTGTGTTGCAGGTGGCGGGTGAGAAGCACTGGACCGTGCATGAGCCGGTGCACGTCGATCCGCTGCGCAACCAGCCGTGGACGGACCACTCTCAAGCTGTGGCGTCGGCTGCGCGTGATCACACTCCGGTGATCGACGAGGTGCTGCGACCGGGTGACGCGCTCTATGTGCCGCGTGGCTTCCTGCACTCGGCCAAGGCGCTCGGTGGAGTCAGTGCGCATTTGACCGTCGGGATGCATACGCTCACGCGGTATCTGCTGGTTCAGGAGCTGGCTGCGCTCGCCGCCGACCAGGCGTCGTTGCGGGGCGCGTTGCCGCTGGGATTTGATCCGGGCGATCCCGCGCAACTGAGTGAGGTCCTGCCTGAGGTGGTCGAGCTCTTCGTCCGTGAGATCCAGTCGGCTGCACCTGATGCGTTGGCCGCGCGGCTGAGACGCCGTACGTGGTCCGGCAACCGACCAGCGCCGATCCCGCCACTCGCCCACGCCGCATCCATCGCGTCGTTGGCCGTCGGTACGACGGTCCGCCTCCGCGCGGGTCTCCGGTGTCGAGTAGTGCCAGGCGATCCCGTTGTCCTCCAGCTGCCGGACCGAACGATCACCCTCCCTGCTGCCACAGCCACTGCGGTGGCAGAGCTCTGCTCCGGCGCGGACTGCAAGGTGGGCAACCTCCCCGGTCTGGACGACGCGGACCAACTGGTCCTGGTACGCCGCCTCCTCACCGAGGCCGTTCTGGTGACTACTAGCCCTTAGTGCTCTGAACAACCTGGACGAGATGACCGTCGGGATCCTCAGCCCAAGCGATCAATAGTCTGTCGAGCCAGGGTGCAGGGTCCTTGATCGGCTTTGCGCCGGCCGCCTGCAGCTTGGAGTAAGCGGCCGGCGTGTCCGTGGTCCACAGGATCACTGCGGCACGCTGGCCGGTGGCGACCGGGTCCAGACCATGGTCGTGACGAGCCGAGTCCTCAGTCGCGAGGCCGATCCGGTAGCCGTCGAGCATGAGGTCCACATGAATCGGCGTCCCGTGCGTCGGAGTCCGGAACGCCTCGACGAACCCCAGCTCCGCATAGAACCTGACGGCGCGTTCGATGTCGCGCGTGAACAGGACGATCCGCGGTGAGGTGAACATGCGCGCTCAGGGGTGCTTCGCGGGCTCGATCGCACGCTGCAGGTCGTGGAGGTCCTCGGCCCAACCTGTACTCACGCCCCGGCGAATGCTGTCCGCGCCGCGACCGTGCCGCTCGAATCCGGTGTGCTCGACCGCGACCCGGGTCCCACCGTCGATCGGCTCGAAAGTGATCTCGGCGAGGCTCGCGTGCGCCGGATCGGGATCGAACGCCCACTCGCCCGTGGCAGCGCCCACCATCCACGCGAGGGTCAGCCGGTGCGGCGGATCCCACGTCAGGACTCGTCCCCACTCGTACTCCCGGCCCGAGCGATCGACCTCGTACCAGCGCCCGCCGGCGAACGGCTCGTAGACGATCCGCAGCGGGTCACCCGACTGCCCGTCGGCCGGATGCGCCCGGCCGGGACGGTTGACGTACAGCTCGAAGGCGCGCCGCGGGTCCACGGGCACGACGACCTCCTGCCGAACCGGCTCGATGGATGACTGACTCATCGCTCCTCCTCTATCTCCTCGGCTGCAGCTGCGTCCCTGGATCCGGCTGCGTCCACGGATCCGGCTGTGTTCCCGGGTCCGGCTGCGTCCACGGATCCGGCTGGGTTCCCGGGTCCGGCTGCGTTCCCGGGTCCGATTGCGTCCACGGATCCGGCTGTGTTCTCGGGTCCGATTGTGTCCATGGATCCGATTGCGCCTTCGGATTCGACTGCATGCTCGGCGGCGAAGGCGGCGTAGTCGTCGAGAGTGCGCCGCCAGAACGTGGTGAAGTACCCACGGAGGTCGTCCAGCCCGGTGTCGTCGAGCGCGTAGAGCCGCCGCGTACCTGCCGTGGTGTCACGCACCAAGCCGGCTTCCTTCAAGACCCGCAGATGCTGAGACACAGCAGGCCGACTGATCGGCAACTGCTCCGCCAGCTTGCTGACCGCCGTCGGCCCCTGCGACGACAGCACCGCCACGATCGCACGCCGGCTGCGATCCCCCAGCGCATCCAACTGCACCTCACCTCGGTAAGTCTCCACGAACCGTAAGTTAATACGAACGGAGACCATTCGCAACAGCTGGCCCGCTCGCGGCGAGGTGTGGCGTGCCCGCGCGAGTGCATTGTCGCGGCGTCAATGCGTCGTAGACCGTGCCTCGACGGCGTACTGAAGCTGCCAAGGTGTTGGTGGTGGGGCGACAGTAGAGTGAGTAGGCGTGGTGAGTGATGGGGATCGGTATCGGCCGGAGACTGGGTGCGCTGCGCTTGCGGAGCTTCGGGGTGATTCCCTCGTCGCCACCGCACCGCCGGCGGCTCGGTGGTTGCTGATCGAATCTCATCTGGCCTGGCCGCGTAACGCGCTTGCCTCGCTCGGGGAGCCTGGGGTTGAGGTGGCTCGGGTGTGTGGGGAGCTGGGGACTCGGCCGGTCGTGGTTCGGCGGTTCGGGCGGGTGGATCGGAGTGCGGGGCGGCGGTGGGGGTTGGTGGATTGCCGGCCCGGCCAGGAGTCGGTTCGTTGGGGTGAGTTGCCGTCGGACGAGCATCTGCTGGACGTTCTTGCTGGTTCGGATCCGGGCACGCTCAGCCACGAACCCGTCTACCTGGTGTGCACCCACGGTCGGCACGATGCTTGTTGTGCCGTGCGCGGTCGGCCGATCGCGGCGGCGTTGGCGGGCGCGTATCCCGAGCGGACGTGGGAGTGCAGCCACATCGGCGGCGACCGGTTCGCTGCGAACGTCGTCGTACTGCCGCACGCCCTGTACTACGGGCATGTGCCGGCGACCCGCGCCGTCGAGGTCGCCAAGCGCTACGACGAAGGCAACGTCGTACCTGATCTCCTCCGTGGATCAGGTGTGTTCACCCCACAGGTCCAGGCAGCTCAGCACTTCGCCCGCGCTGCCGGTCATTCAGTTGCCGTCAGCAACCTCCTCCCACAAGACGTCCGTCATCTCCCGAACCACCACTGGCAAGTCACACTCGCCTCCACCAGCGGCCCAATCACCGCAGAACTCTCGATCCACCTCGACACCATCAACGCCCGCCTAACCTGCGCCGGCACAGCCCCCACCCAGGTACGCCGCTTCAAACTCCACTCCCTCACAACAAACTAAGCACCCACCGCATCCCCTGAGTACGACGCCCGCCGACGGCGTCCAACGGCTCGACTCATCACCGGAGCACGCCCGCATATCACCCAGCTCGACGCCTGCTGATGGGATGGCGTCCGACGGCTCGGCTCTTCACCCGAGCAGGCACCGCTCATCACCCGAGCAAGCACCGCTCACCACCGGAGCACGCACTGCTCGTCACCCAGGCAAGCACGGCACATCTCCTAAGCTCGACGCGTGCTGACGGGTGGCGTGCGACGGCTGGGCTCATCACCTGAGCAGGCACTGCGTACCACCGGAGCGCGCGCTGCTGATCACCTGGGCACGCACGGGACATCTGCTGGGTTCGACGCGTGCTGGTGGGTGGCGTGCGATGGCTGGGTTTATCACCTGAGCGCGCACTGCTCTCCACCGGAGCGCGCGCTGCTCGTCAGCTGGGCAAGCACGGCACATCTGCTGGGTTCGACGCGTGCTGGTGGGTGGCCTGCGATGGCTGGCTCATCACCCGAGCGCGCACTGCGCACCACCGGAGCATCCGTCGCACATCACCTGGGCACCCGTCGCACCTCACCTGGGCATCCGTCGTACACCTCCTGAGTTCGACGTGCTGGTGGACGGGGTCCGATGGCTCGGCTCATCATCTGGGCCGCCGCCTCGCCGACCGATCGGGCTGGAGGCGTCGCTTCTCGGATCCCACCGCAGGTGCCTTCCGGCGGCAGCGGGTGTGGGTTAGGGGTGGTCGGGGTTCGGTAGTTGGTGGTCGGAGTGGTGGGCGCCGTAGTACGTGGATTGGCGGGACATGATGTCGCGCATGGGGGTGCCGCGGGGTACGCCGTACACGGTGCCGGGGAAGTCCAGGTCGCGTTGGACGGCCCAGAGCTCCTCGTGCCGGTCGGGTGAGAAGAGCTGAGCGGGGTCGCCGGCCGCGATCCATCCGATCGGGAGGACCGTGCCGGGCTCCAAGCGCGAGTTCACGTGCAGCACGCTGTTGATCCGGAGCTCCGCGCCCGCGCCGGCAACGGAACCGGGGAACAACGCGGCGCCCGTGGCGATGAAGACCTCGTCCTCGACCGTGGCGCCGTTCACGTGTGCATGGGGACCTACCAGGACCGCGTCGCCGATCAGGGCGGGATGGTCGGCCCGGCCGCGCACCAGGGCGTTCTCCATCACCACACTGTTCGCACCGAGACGGACTTCACCGTTCTCCGCAGTCAGCACCGCACCGTGCAGGACTCTGCTGCCCTCGGCCAGCACGACGGCTCCACAGAGCACGGCCGATGGGGCGACGTAAGCGGATTCGGGGACGACCGGTCGTCGGCCGCGGTGTTCGAGCAGCATCTGTCGCGTGTCCTTCCACTAGGCGTCATTCGTCGAACATCACCTCATCCTTCCTCAGCGTCCTCGATCAACAAGCGGGCTCTCCACAACCAGGGCTCTCCACAACCGGTTGTCCACTGCCGGTTCTCCACAGCCCGGGTCCTCACAGCCCCGGGCGGCGGTGCCCGGCGGCCGTCCACATCAACGGTGGGAGGCTCGGCCCCTCGAGCAATCCGGGTGGAGAACCACGAACTGGGAAAACATTAGAACAGATGTTCGATCGAATGCAACGCATCCTGACACCTCAACAAACTAACGCAAGCGCCGGCAGCGGAGAGTGGATCCCGCGTGCTCAGATCCGCTCGGAGCTCAGCCGCGGAGACACCCGCGCCAGCACGAAGATCGTTGCGCTCGCCACCAGCGCCAGCCCGGCCAGCGTCACCCACGGCAGGTCGTGACGGACGACGAACAGATGCGTGAAGAACCAAGGCGCCAGCACGCTCGAGAACGCGAACGAGTACTGCCAGTACGACAGATACTTCCCCCGACCCACCACCGGCGCGACCGCTGCCGACAGCGCGTTGTTGGTCGCCGCGTGCAGCAGGTCTCCAAACGCGTAGCAAGCTGTCGCGAGAACGAGCACCGGCACGACCCACGCGGCGGCGATGTGCACCTGCAAGGCCATCAGCAGCGCCCAGGTTGCGTAGACGACCCCGGCGATCACCATGACGTTCGTACGTCGCCGCCCGCCAGTTCGCCGTACGACGAGGGTCTGGCCGGTCGCCAGGACGACGGCGTTCGCCCCGATCAGCACGCCGACGAGCCAGTGCGGCACGGTCAACGCCTGGGTGATGTAGATCGGCAGGCCGACCCCCAGCATCATCGTGCACATCGCGAACACGGTGTTGGCGCCAATCAGCAGCAGAAACACCCGGTCCTTCCGCAGCAGCGGCGCCGGCCCAGCATCTTGATGAGTGCGCTCGTGGTGGGACGGGTGCAACCGGAGAAGCAGCACACCGGCGATGAAGAACGTCACTGCGTTCAGCGCCATCGCGAACAGGAATGGCCCGTTGCCGTCGATCTCCAGCAGACCTCCGGCGGCCAGCGCGCCGAGTGCCAGGCCGCCGGC
This sequence comes from Kribbella sp. NPDC055071, assembly GCF_053608045.1. Classification (NCBI taxonomy): domain Bacteria; kingdom Bacillati; phylum Actinomycetota; class Actinomycetes; order Propionibacteriales; family Kribbellaceae; genus Kribbella; species Kribbella sp. NPDC055071. The sequence continues at coordinate 66,700 of NZ_JBSGUS010000024.1, read as the reverse complement.
CTGCATCATCCCGCCCAGCCCGAACCACTTGTCCCGCTCGCCGTCGTCCGCGACGTCCGCGAACAGGCTGAAGATCGCTGACCAGAACACGCGCTGCCCGGTCGTCATGACAACCGCGCACAGGAACAGCAGCCAGGGGGACCGTCCGAAGAAGAAGCCGGTGAACGCGAGCCCCTGGGCGATCTGCGCCCACAGTACGACGGTCCGCGGTCCGACCCGGTCGATCACCAGACCGACCGCGGCCGGCGCGGCGATCGAGAACAGCGCCGCGACCGACAGCATCAGGCCGGCCGTATCGAGCGGGATGTCCGCAACCTTGTTGAAGTACAGGATCAGCAGTGGGCCCGCGCAACCGCCACCGAACGAGTCGATCGCCAGTGCGGCCAGTAGAGGGACTCGGCCGCGGACGTTAGGGAGGCCGAGGCTCACGGCTGCGGGCATGGCGAGGTACTCCAATCACAGGGGCTCGGCGGCCCAGCACTGTAGCAACCGCTTGCCGAGGGCTCCAATTGATTTCATTCTGCTGCAGGTGCCAGGCGGACGGAGACGTGCCGAAGCGGGCGCCACGCGATCAGTGTCATCAAAACCATGGCTGCGAACGCTATGGCGAAGGGAGCATTCAGACCGAACCGCTGCGCGAGTACGCCGCCCAGCGCCGAGCCGACCGCGGCACCGCCCACGGACGCCAGTAGGTAGACGCTGTTCACCCGACCCATGAGGGGCTCTGGTGTGGCCAACTGTCGAGCGGTCGTCGACACGATCCCCCACACCACCGCGTGCACGCCGAACACCGCCATAGTCGCCCCAGCGACCCACGGGTTCGAGTGAGCGCCAGGATGAGGTGGACAGTCGTCTCGATCACCAGACCGGCTCTCAGCAGGGTCAGTGACCCGACACGCGGCTCGAGCAGGTGGTAGACCGGCATCCCGAAGACGCCTCCGACCGCGCCGGCCGACACGAGCAGTCCGAATTGCGTGTCGCTCAGACCGAGCCTCTCCCGTGCGAACAGCACCCAGGTCGCGAAGGCCGCGCAGAGCGTGATGTTCATGACCAGGATCGACAGTGCGAGCGTCCGTACCCCTACGTGGTGCCAAAGCCAGTGCACTCCGGCGTGGACCTCGGTCCAGAGCGCCGTACCTGGTGAGTCCGGCAGTGCTGGACGTACGGCGACCCGCGCGATCAGGGCGGCCGCTGCGGCGAAGGTGACCGCGTCGAAGACCAGCGGTACGCCGTTCCCGACCGCGAATAGCAGTGCGCCGAGCGGTGGGCCGCCTAGCTGCTGGAGAACGGTTCCGCTGGCGAACAGCCGCGCATTGGCCTGGCCCAGGTGCTCTTTGGGTACGGCGTTCACCAGCAACGCACCGGATGCGTTGTCGGCGAGGGTTTCCGCCGTACCGAGCAGGAAGAGTGACAGGTAGACCGCCCAGAGTGGTGACGTCCCGAGCAGTACGGCGACACCGAGCGCGGCGAGCACTATGGCTCGAAAGAGGTCCGCAACGACGATCATGAGGCGGCGGTCGAGTCGATCGACCAGTGCCCCACTGAACAGCGCGAACAGCAGCCACGGCAACTGCTGCACAAAGGCAGCCGCACCAACCGCAACCGGCTCGCTGGTGATCGACGCAACCAGCAGCGGACCCGCAGCGAGCATCGCGCCATCACCGAGGTTGGAGATGATCGAGGCCGGCCAGATCTTCCGAAAGTCGGCCCCAAGCCCATCCGGCACGAGGAACGCAGCAAGCGATCGCATAACTGGCCAGACCCTACCGGCGACCTCCCGCCGCCGCACCTGAGTTCTCCAACGCGCTATCCTCGACGATCGGCGAGCACATCGCCTGGAGGGCTCGCATAGTGGCCGAGTGCGCTGGTCTTGAAAACCGGTATTGCGGGTGACCGTAATCGTGGGTTCGAATCCCACGCCCTCCGCCAAACCCGACGCTGAGCTGCGGAAACGGAGCGAGCTCTCCGCCGCGCGTCTAGTCATGGTGAGCAAAGCGACGGGCGCTAGCTGAGGGCCGCGGCGAAGCGGTCGTAGTGATCGGCCCACCAGCGGCGTCTGCGGTCGAACTTCTCGATGCCTCCCCTCCGGTTCATCATCGCGACGGTGTCCGGACCGCCCGCAGCGATGCTGCGTCGCGCGGCTGCTTCGATGCGGGCGAGGGCATCGTTGATGGCGGTGAGCAGCTCTGCGCGGCCGTCCCGGCCCAGCCCGTAGGCGTCGGCGATGAGCCGAAGCCGTGCCGGCCGGTCAGCGGGCCGCCAGCCGATCCGGTACTGGTCGAAGTCGTCCTCGATCGGTACACAGAGGCGGGCGAGGTGGGCGAGATCGTAGACGGGGCGGCCAGGGGCGGCGAACTCGAAGTCGAGCAGCGCAACGGCGATGCCGTCACGGAAAACGACGTTCGAGAGCTCCACGTCGTTGTGGCACACCAGAGTCCCGCCTGCGGGGTCAGCCAGATCGTCGCTCCAGGTGAGACCCTGAGGGTCGAACTCGCGAGCGGCATCGTGCAGCGCGCGCAGCAGCCTGGCGACGGACGCTAGCGCGGTGTCGGACTGGCTCCAGTCCGGATAGGGCGGGACGGGGACCTCGCCCTCGATGAACAAGAGGCGCTCGCGGCTGTCCTCCTCGATGCCGACCGGTTCCGGAGCACCCTTGAATCCGGACTCTTTCAGCGCCCGCAGGAAGGCGTGAATCGACTCCGAGTGCGGACTCGAAGGACGAAGAACATGCGGACCGACGCGGACAACCTTGCCCGCATTCGCGATCCCGCCATCGAGCTGCTGCTCGGACACACCGCCACCTTGACAGACGGGTGGTGATGCCGCCAATGGACCCGTCGGATGACCGTAATCGTGGGTTCGAATCCGACGCCCTCCGCTCGCTGGTGGCCTGGGTTGGGGTGAGGGTGAGCCTGGGCGCGGTATTCCTTTGGGGGAATTGAGGTCGGGGTGGCCGACTGGGAGTGTCGGCGGTATGGACATCGGTGTACTTCTTCCGACCGGTAAGGCGCAGTGGGGTGCGGACGGGGACCCTCGCGACCTGGTTGCCTTCGGCATCGAGGCTGAGCGGTCGGGTTTCTCCTCGCTCTTCGTCAACGACTCCCTGATCAGCCCGCGGATCGAGGCTCTGACGATGCTGGCCGCGCTCACACCCGCCACGGAACGCGTGACGCTAGGGACCGGCGCGCTGCTGCCGTTCCTGCGCCGTCCGGTCCAGGTCGCGCAATCCCTCGCGTCGATCGACCTTCTGTCCGGCGGACGGCTGGCGGTGGCGGTCGGCGCCGGGTTCCCCGGCCGGTTCGGGCGACCGTTCTACACGCTGTCCGAGGTCCCCTGGGAGCGCAGGTTCGCGCGGCTGGACGAGACCGTCGCGCTGTGGCGGGCGCTGTGGGCCGGCGCCACGGCGTTCCATGGTGAGATCCTCCGGTACGACGACCTACCGCCGGCGACCCGACCGTACCGGCCGACCGGCCCGCCGATCTGGCTCGGCGGCGCAACACCGGCCGCGCTCGACCGTACCGGCCGGCTGTACGACGGTTGGCTGCCATACCCACCGGACCCGGCCGATTACGCCTCGGGCCTGCTCAGCGTGCGGAAGGCTGCGGCGGACTCCGGGCGCGCGGCTGAGCAGATCACCCCGGCCCTGTTCGTGTCGGTTCGGGTCGGCGAAAGCCCTCGTGGGCCACTGGACGACTACGCGCGCGCCAACTACGGCATGCCACTGGCGGAACTGGAGAAGATCCAGGCAGTCGTCGCCGGTTCCGCCGAGCAGGTCCTCGACGGCCTCAGCCGGTACGTCTCTGCCGGCGCCCGGCATCTCGTCATCCGCCTGGGCGCCCTGGATCTCCGCTCACAGCACGACCAACTCGAACGGATCGCCGCACTGATCCCCGAGCTCCAGCGCTCGTCCCCGGAAGCATGATCAGGTCGTTGGGCGCCGGATAGGAGCCAGGGTCCTGACAGGGCCCCGCAGCGGCGTCCTGCGCGGACTACCGTGAAGGGTATGACCGACGAGGCGAACCAGCTGGGAGCGTTTCTGCGGGCGCGCCGGGAGCTGGTCAGCCCGGAAGACGTTGGCGTTCCGGCCGTCGGCGTACGGCGGGTGCCCGGGCTGCGACGTGAGGAGGTGGCGATGCTGGCCGGCATCAGCGCTGACTACTACCTGCGTCTGGAGCGCGGTCGCGACCGTAACCCGTCGGTGCAGGTGCTCGAGTCACTCGCTCGCGTCCTGCGGTTGGATGACGACGGCACGGCGTACCTGATTGGTCTTGCTGCCGAGAAGCCTCGGCGGCGGTCACGTCCGCGGAAAGAGGTCGTGCCGGGCGGTACGGCGAAGTTGGTCGCGACGCTCCCGGTCCCGGCGTTCGTCGAGGGGCGCTATCTGGATGTGCTCGCCGCCAATCCGCTGGCGACGGCCCTCTCGCCGCGCCTCGTCGTGGGCGGCAACCGGCTGCGGGACGTGTTCCTCGACCCGGCTGAGCAGGCTCTCTTCCCCGACTTCGATCGTGCGGCTGCGGCTTTGATCGCGGGCTTCCGCCAGGCGGTTGGCACCGACATCGACGACCAGCGGTGCATTGAGCTGGTAGGGGAGCTCTCCTTGGCCAGTCCGCTCTTCCGGCAGCTCTGGGCTCGCCATGACGTGCAGCCGCATGCCGGTGCGACAGTCCGCTTCAACCACCCGCAGGTAGGCGAGTTGACGCTGAACAGAGAGAAACTCCTCGTCAGTGGGACCGACGGCATCATGCTGGTCGTGTATCACCCCGAGGCGGGCACCACCGACGCCGACAAGCTCACACTCCTCGCATCTGCCACCCTCCAGACCGCCCAGGTCGTCCGTGACCGATGAGCCCGCTGCCCGCGCAGTGCGCTTCGTGGCTGCGGCGTCGTTCGGAGAAGCGTTGGATCCGAGCTTGCGGGTCACCCTCAACTTCCACCCGGATCGGCGGGGTCTGCTGGACCTGCTGGCAGCAGAAGGCGTCTATGCGTCGCAGTTCGTCACCGGGACCAGCAACGGCGGTCTGACTGCGCATCCCGGTGGAGATCGGTGGCAGTGGGAGAGCCGGATCTTCGGTGCGGCGTACGACGAGGCTCCCGCCGCGGACCGGCCTGTGTACGGCGCCCTGAATTTCAGACGGCGCGCGGTCGGGGGTGCTCCGCGATTCGGCTCGTCGCATCTGCGGCTAACGGGGGACGTCCTCAGCAGGTCGACGTTCTGCTATCCAGACAGCTGTTTTGAGCCGAAACAGTTCGGGGTTGCCGATCGGATGGCGCTGATCGCACTGGCCGAGGCGGACGACAACGACGTACTGGATGACTATGTCGAGGCTCAGGTGCACGGACTGGTTCGGCTGGACCGAGATGTTGAGGCGCTGGTGCTAGACCCGAGTTATCGCGGCACATCGGTCGAGACGGCTGCTCAGAAGTTGCCCTGTGCGCTGGAGTGGCACGGTGGGTTCCGGCTGACAGTCGACGTACTGCGGGAGCATGCCGACTACCGCGGCGCCCAGTATGTCGAGTTGGGTGAGCGGATTGCGGTGGACGGGGTGCTGACACCACAGGTGATCGGTGCTGCGGTCGGGGACTGCGACGAGCAGGACCTCAAGCGCGTCTGGCACTGCCTCGCCCGGTTCGGCCATGAGGCAGGGTGGGGGCATGGAGCTGAAGCTGTCGGTGGGACGGGATGAGGTTTGGGCTGACCATGTGGCCGGCGAGGGCGTGCCGCTGGTCCTGCTGCATCCAGGGATCGGGGACTCGCGGTCCTGGGATCCGGTGATGCCGGCGTTGGCCGGGCGGCGGGTGGTTCGGTACGACGTGCGCGGAGTGGGGCGGTCTGGGGCGCCGAGTGAGGAGTTCTCGCTGCGGCAGGATCTGGTCAGTGTGCTCGACCAGTTGGAGCTCGAGCGGGTTGTGCTGGTCGGGTGCTCGATGGGCGGAGGTACGGCGATCGGATTCGCGCTGGACCAGCCGGATCGGGTGCAGGGGTTGGTCTTGCTTTGTCCGGGCGTGCCCGGGTTCCCGATGCCGGACGAGCCGGAGCTCGATGCCGAGTACGCCGCTCTGGTGGCAAATCGGGATGTGGACGGGCTGGTGCGTTTCGCGCTGCGGCTGTGGGGAGCCGCGGGCGATGACGAGGCCACGGTTGCTCAGCTGCGGTCAGCCATACCGGCGTGGTTCGAGCAGTACACGCAGGCGGATCCGCCGGTCTACGGTCGCTTGCACGAGATCAATGTGCCGACCGCGGTGATGGTTGGTGACAAGGACCGGCCGATCCTCGCAGCCGTGGCTGGTGCAACGGCCGCGCGCATCCCTGACGCTGAGTTCATCTGGATGCCGGGGGTCGACCACCTGCCCAGCCTGCGCGTACCTGGGCTGGTGGCTGAGACTATTCAGCGGATCGCCACCGCTTGAGCAGTGCCGCAGCCGCGCCGCTGTCGATGGCGTCCCGACACCGCTCCAGACACTGCGCCAGATGCTCGAGGCTCAGCCCGTTCGACAGCTCCAGAGTGGCCAGGGCAGCTGCAGCGTTGAGCAGTACGACGTCGCGCACCGGACCACGTTCACCGTCGACGAGTCCCCGCAGTACGCGAGCGTTAAAGGCGGCGTCACCACCGCGCAGCTCAGCGAGCGAAGACGGCCGCAGACCGAGCGACCGTGGATCGAACACCACCTCCGCCGCAGACCCGCCGTACACCACCCACACGCGCGAGAAGCCTGCAGTGGTGAGCTTGTCGAGACCGTCCTCACCACGCGCGACTAGGGCCGACTTGCCCCGCTTGGCCAACGCTCCGGCGAGCACTGGCAGCATCTGTGGGTTAGCGACCCCTACGAGCTGGTGGGACGGATCTGCCGGGTTGAGCAACGGCGCCAAGACATTGAACGCCGTCGGCACCGCCAGCTCCCGTCGTACGACGGCCACGTTGCGCAGCGCCGAATTGAAGCGTGGCGCGAACAGATAGACCAGGCCGACCTCCGCTGCGACCCGTGCGGCCTCAGCGGCAGACAGGTCCAGCGGTACACCCAAGTGCTCCACTAAATCGGCAGAGCCGCCCGCTGAGGACGATGCGGCCCGACCACCGTGCTTGACCACGGTGACGCCGGTAGACGCGGCTACTACTGCGGCCATGGTGGAGATGTTCACCGCGCCGGTACGGTCGCCGCCCGTGCCCACGATGTCCACGAACGGCCCATCGATCCGCACCGGCGTCGCGTGCGAACGCAGTACCGTCGCCAGTCCGTCGATCTCGTCGGCGGTCTCGCCCTTGGCCCGCAGAGCGATCAGGAAGCCGGAGATCTGCGCCGGTGAGGCGTCACCCAGCACGAGCTGCTCCATCGCCCAACTGGTGTCCTCCGCGGACAGGTCGGAGCCGGCCAGGAGCGCGGAGATCAGTCCGGACCAGGTCCGGAGCGTTGTTGCCATCGGCAATCCTCAGGGTGCTGGGCCGCCCGCGAGGAGACATGACAAACGGCCGCCTCGAAGGAGACGGCCGGGTGGTTACGCGCGGGGGCAGACCGTCAGTCGACGGCCCACCACATCCCCGCACGCATGAACATGCTCACAGCTTAGACCAGCCCCGGATGTGGTCGACGGTAAAACTCGGGACGTGGTCACCGTCGTCGCCCAGTTCCGGGAAGTCGAACACGGCGAGCATCAACTGCATCGGGTACGCCGGAGCACCCGCGCAACTGCGGATCCGCTCACCGTCGACGAAGAATGTCGCCGTACCGTCGCTCCACTCGACCGCATAGGTGTGGAACTCGCTCACGTTGATCTCCAGCCGCACTGGCACGAAGTCCTCGGGCACGGACGGATCACGGAAGCTGTGCAGTCCCATCCCGACCACAGCCACGTCCGGCGTCACAGTCGCGCCGAACACCTCCATCACGCAGATCTCCGCGCACCGCTCCGGCTGGTCCTCCAGCCCGACCATCCACAGCGACACCATCGACCGTGGATTCAGATCGGCGCGGGCACGCAGTTCGACGTACCCGCTGTCCGGAGTCCAGCCCCAGAAGGGCTTCTGCTCCTCGCGGACGACCAGACCGTCGCGGTAGGGCTGCTGGCCGACAGTGCTGCCGATCGGACCGGAGTAGTTGCCGGACTGGATCCCTGACACGCGTAGGTCGGGCTTGTGGTCGTCCTCGCACCACAGGCCGTGTTCCGGTGGGAGGCTGAGAGTCAGGCACGAGTCCTCGAGTTCGTACGTCGCAGCCGACAACGCGCGCGAACTCCACTGTGGCAGGTAATGCGGTGACCAGACCGACACGTCCAGTTCTGTCCCATCGAATGTGTCCTCGAACACCAAGCTGCCGCGAGTCTCCACCATGCGCTAATCATGGCCTGTCACATGATGAGGTTTCCTTACGTCTTAGCGGTGACAGCAGTCACGGGAGAGGGTGGCAGTGGACGAGCACGATCGGCTGGCGTGGGAGTTCGAGCAACGCCGAGGGCAGTTACGTGCGGTTGCGTACCGGATGCTCGGCTCGTTGGCTGAGGCCGAGGACGCCGTACAGGAAGCCTGGCTGCGACTCAGCCGGTCGGATGTGAGTGACGTCGACAATCTGAGTGGTTGGCTGACCACTGTGGTGTCGCGGGTCTGTCTGGATGTGCTGCGGAGCCGCAAGTCGCGGAGGGAGGATTCGCTGGATACCTACGTACCGGATCCGATCCTCGGCCAGTCTGGGCCGGAGGACGAGGCGGTGCAGGCGGATGCGATCGGGCTGGCGCTGCTCGTCGTACTGGAGAGGCTGTCGCCGGCGGAGCGGTTGGCGTTCGTACTGCACGATCTGTTCGGCGTGAGCTTCGACGAGATTGCCGAGATCGTGGACAAGTCGCCCGCTGCGACGCGTCAGCTGGCCAGTCGGGCGCGGCGGCGGGTGCAGGGTGCGCCGGCGAGTGATGGGGATGTCGGTCGCCAGCGTGCCGTGGTTGACGCGTTTATGGCCGCGTCGCGGAGTGGTGACTTCGAGGCATTGCTGGCACTGCTCGATCCGGACGTCGTACTGCGCGCCGACGCGGGAGCCGCAAGCGCCGAGTACGCCGGCGCGGCCGTGTCGAAGCTGGTCCGCGGTGCCCTCGACGTGGTCGAGCAGGCGTTGCTCTTCAGCCGGCTGGCGCCGCACACCGAGCACGCCCAGATCAACGGCCTACCCGGCGCGATCACCATCGTCAACGGCCACCTGATGGGCGTCATGTCCCTAACAGTCGCCAACGGCAAGATCACCCAAATAGACATCCTCGCCGACGTAGACCGCCTCAAAACCCTCCCCCTACCAGCCTGATCACCCGCCGCGCCTGGGCTTCCGCCGTACTGGGAGTCCGGACCAGCGTCAGCCAGAACCCAGCCCACAGACACCGGGCCGCGTGAAACCGGTCCGGGTCAGGATCAAACCGCCGTACGACGGACGCCCAGTCGGTCTCCCGCCCAGACAGATGCTCCACGAGGTTCGCCAACTCGAATGTGCGATCACCCAACCCCGCGTCCTCGAAGTCCACGATCCGCACCCGCGTCCCATCCCAGAGGTAGTTGGCCAGATTCGGATCACCGTGCGCCACGACGGGGTCGTGGACCTCGAAGACCCCATCCGGAACAGTCCACAGCCGAGCCGCCGCACCGACCACGCCAGGAGCCGAACGCAGCTCAGCGAGTCCCTCAACCGTGCGCTCTACCAGGGCTGGTACGTCGATCGCCCGCAGAGCGACCGGACTGATCGACCAAAGCGTGTCGAGTGCATCCCCGAGAGCAGCCAGCTGAGCCGAGCTGAGTGAACCGTTCAGGGGATCGCCTGGCACCACGGTCATCGAGAGCGGGTCTCGTGACAGCGGAGTGGGTGTCAGGCCGGGGACGTGGGCTGCGAGGAGTTGTAGGGCTGTCCACTCGCGCTCTGGTTCGCCGCGGGACCAGGAGGTGTAGCGCTTCGTCAGGGTGCCGCCGTTGACGGTGACGTGGTGGGTCATCGGACGAGTGTGGCGGAGGGGTGTCGATTTGGGGGTGGGGGGTTCGACGTAGGGGTATGACGACGCTGACTGTGGTTGCGGGTGCGGATGAGGTTGTGGCGGGGTTGCTCGGGGCTGGGTTCAATGGGGCGGTTCGGCTGCCGGGTGACGCGGAGTACGACGTACAGCGGAAGTCTGTGATTCCGACTGTTGACTCGCGGCCGTTGGTGGTTGCTGAGGCTTGCGGGCGGTCGGATGTGCAGGCGGCGGTACGAGCGGCTCGCGAGTACGGCGTACCGATTGCGGTGCAAGCCACGGGACATGGGACGCGAGTGCCGGCCGACGGCGGGATTCTGCTGAAGACCACGTCCATGACTTCGGTTCTGGTTGACCCGGAGCGGCGGATCGCGAAGGTCGCGCCTGGTGCGCGTTGGGGTGCGGTGCTGGACGCGGCGCGGCAGTTCGGGCTGGCGCCGCTCTCGGGCTCGCACCGCGACGTCGGCGTCACCGGGTACACGCTGGGCGGCGGAGTGGGCTGGCTGGCGCGGAAGTACGGGTTCGCGGCGGACAGCGTGATCCGCGCCGAGGTCGTCACCGCGGACGGGCGGTCCGTGACGGCCAGCGCCGAGCACCACGCGGACCTGTTCTGGGCGATCCGCGGCGGCACCGGCAACTTCGGCATCGTGACGTCGCTCGAGTTCCGGCTGTACCCGGTCCGCCAAGTGCACGCGGGCATCGTCTACTACGGCATCGACCGCGCACCGGCGATCCTGCGCCGCTACCGCGGCTGGACCGCCACGATCCCCAACGAGCTGAGCACCGCGGTCGTCCTGACCCGGGTCCCCGGCACCGAGCAGCGGGCCGTCGCGATCAAGATCCTGTATGCGGGTTCCGCCGAGCTGGCCGAACACCTCCTCAAACCGCTCTTCGAGGTCGCGGGCGAGCGGCTGGCCGGTGAGCTCACGACGATCGAGTACGCCGATGCCGCGATGGGCGGCACGCCCGCCCGTCACCTCGACTTCCTCGACACCCTCACCGACGAGGTCATCGACGTGATCACCGGCTTCGACGACGACGATGCGCCGACTGTCGAGATCCGGCACTGGGGTGGCGCGATGGCGTACCCAGGCCCGAACGCCGGTCCGGTCGGTCACCGATCAGCGTCGTACTCGCTGATCGTCGACCGCTGCATGGACGGTCTGCTCCCGGACTCGGGCCGGACGTTCGTGAACTTCCTCGGTGATCCCGGCCGCGCGGAAACGGCGTACGCACCGGACGATCTGCGCCGGCTGCGCGAGGTCAAGCGCGCCTACGACCCCACGAACTTCTTCCACCTGAACGCGAACATCAGGCCATGGACGTGAAGCGACCCGGTCCTCAGGAGGTCAGGACCGGGTCGCTACGGGATGACTCAGACCGTGCCCGAGCTCCCGTAGACCGTTACGTGGACGTGGTCGTAGTGGTTCGCGGTCGTGCTGCCGCGGTCTTCCATCGCGCGCCAGCCCTCGCTGCTGCGCTGGACCGTCCAGATGTGCTGCTGCCAGATCAGCTGGCTGACGCCGAGCTTCTTGTAGTTCGCGTGCAGCCAGTCGGCGACCTCTTGGCCTTCAGCACCGCTGACCATGATGTCGAGGGCATGACCGGTCGAGTGCTCCGAACCGCTGTCGCCGGACCGCAGACCGCCGTACGACGTGATGTCCGGGAACTTCGCGCAGATCGCGCGGTGCACGCGGATCGCGTCCTGGGTCAGGCCGTCCTCGACCGACGAGCCGGACTTGCAGACCGCCTGCGAGATCCCGCCCGCAACGGTCGCGACCGGCTTGGTCGCCGAGAGGTACGCCGCCTTGACCCAGCGGGACTTGTTGTCACTGACGATCTCGGCCCAGATGCCGTCGACCTTGCCGGTGACGGAGACCTTGGTGCCCTTCGGCAGCACGTCCAGGAGGACGCCGGACAGCGGGATCGACCAGACGTTCAGGTCGGTGGTGGTGAACTTGGAGCCGTTGGCCTTCGGCGGCGTCACGCCGGCGGCGGCGCGCGTCTTCGCCGAGGTCGGCGTCGGGATCGGTGCCTGCTTCTTCAGGTGCTTGGCCGCCGGCGGGGTGGTTGCCTTCGGCTTGGGCGCCGCGGAAGTCTTCGTCGACGGAGCGATGTCCAGTGACGGACGGAGCGCGTCCCGGCTGGTCTTGGCCTCGCGAGACTGCAAGAGCGACGAGCTGGCGAACGAGGTGGTGTCGAGCTTGACGTGCTCGTCCGGGAACGCCGCCGCCGAGCCGCCGGCCACGAGGGCCACTGCCGCGCCGGGAATCGCCACCTTCACGATGCCGGCCCGCACTGCCTGCGGACGCGCCTGTCTGTGCCGCGCCTTGCTGTGCCGTCCTGCCGCCACTTCGAAACCCAATCTGCCGAGACCAAAACGTTATCGACCGGAGGAGTCAAGCACACATCGCCGCGCCGGTTCGAATCGGCCCCCGTTCTTAACGCATTGCGAACATCCGCAGGCGTAACCTGCTCGGTATTCGGATGTGACCGATCCGAGATCAAACGCTTGGCTGTGGACAGAGGGCCGCGATCATCCCGTCCGCTACGAAAATGGCGTACTTCTGCGGGGTCCAGCCGCGGAGCAGCACGAGTAGTTCGTAGAACTCGACCGCTGTGTATGTCCACAGCACGTCCGTGATCTCGTCGAGCGTGATCCCGGGGCGCAGGTCGCCGGTCTCGAGCAGGTGCCGGCCGAACATCGACATCCCGGTCAGCCGCTCGTCCAGCAGCGACTGCCAGGTCTCCCGCAGGGTCTCGTCGCTGTGCCGTCCGTCCCGGATCAGGATCTGCACCTTGGCCGACCGATCCTGCCGCTCCGGGAAGCTCGCCGTGTACAGCCGGATCTTCTGCCGTACGTCGGGCTCCGCCTGGACCGCCCGGATCTCGGGCCGCTCGGCCATCGGGATCGGCTCGTCGTCACCGGCGATCACGAAGTCGAACACCGCCTTGGCCAGGGCGGCCTTGGTGCCGAACCCCTTGTAGATGCTCTCGGCCGAGACTCCGGCCCGCTGGGCGACCGCGCTGATCGTCGTCGCCTGGAACCCGTCGGCCTCGAAGAGTTCCTGGGCCGCGACCACGACGTCGCGGCGCCGCTGCCGGGCTCGCTCGCGCCGGCCGGTGCCGTCGTACTGCCGCTTGACTTCTGCCATTTCCGATCCCATGATTTTGGGTACAGGCTGACTGTATCGAATTCTAGGGGAGACATGAACACCGAGACCGACGTTGGTGCGATCGCCGTTCGCGGCCTACAGATCATGGCCGATGGCGAGCGATCCGACTTCGACGCGCTGATTCATCCGTACGCCGTCAACCGGGAGGGTGACGTGGAGCCGCCGGAGTGTCGCGTCGGCGGCCCGGCCGGGTACTACACGACCGCGCTCTGGTTGCGGACCGCGTTCGGGGAGCTCGCGCACGAGATCCACCATGTTGTTGCCAACGGCAACTTGGTGGCGGTGGACACGACGATGCGCGGGCGGCACGTGGCGCCGTTCGTGGTGTACACGCCCGAGGGCGCGGTCGACACCGCGTTCCCGCCGACCGGGAAGACGTTCGCGATCAAGCAGACGCACTGGCTGCGGATCGAGGACGGCCAGATCATCGAGCACTGGGCCACCCGTGACGACCTCGGCCAGGCCAAGCAACTCGGCTGGGTCCCGCCGACTCCGGCGTACCTGATCCGGATGGCTCGCGCCAAGTCCCGCGCCCGCCGCGCCGCCTGACCGTGAGGGTCCCGATCTCCAGGCCATCACAATCGCGGCCGACGGGGCGCCCGCCGCGGGCCGTGCGGTGGGATCGCCGATTGTGATGGCCTGGAGATCCGCGGCCTCCGGGCAAGGGCTGCGGCACGGAGGTGTGATCCAGGGCGCGGCGGGGCGGCGGGGTTGCTGGTTGACTGCGCGGGTGGACGAGTTGGGGTTCCGGGTGGAGCGCGGGGCGGTGGCCCGGCTGGTGATCGACCGGGTCGAGAAGCGGAACGCGCTGACCCGGGCGATGTGGGAGGCACTGCCTGTCCTGCTCGCGGACCTGGCCGCCGACGACGAGGTGAAGGTCCTGCTGGTTTCGGGTGCCGGTCCGAGTTTCTCCGCCGGCGCGGACATCCGGGAGCTGATCTCCGGCGCCGACCCGGCCGATCCGATGGCCGAGTTGCGGTCCGCCAATCTGCGGGCGCAGGTCGCGCTGCGCGAGTTCCCGAAGCCGACGATCGCGGCGATCCGGGGTCACTGCATTGGCGGCGGGCTCGAGATCGCGGTGAACTGCGACTTCCGGTTCGCCGCGCGGGACGCGTCCTTCGGCGTGACGCCGGCCCGGATCGGGGTTGTCTATCCGCCCGCCGCGATCAAGGTCCTGCTCGATCTGGTCGGTCCGGCGACGACGAAGTACCTGCTGTTCAGTGGTGATCTTCTGACCGCAGACCAGGCCGAGCTCAAGGGGCTGGTGGATCGCGTGGTGGACGATCCGGACCTGGAAGCCGACGCGTTCGCGAGCACGATGGTGTCCCGCTCGCAGCTGACGATCCGCTCGGCGAAGGAGACGGTGAACGCGCTGCTGGCCGGCGAGGACGCGGACGAGAACGCCGTACGGCGTTATCGCGAGACGATCGCCAGCGGCGAGTTGGCCGAAGGCATCGACGCGTTCACGCAGAAGCGGTCACCGAAGTTCCTCTGGCATTCCTGAGGAGATCAGCGTGCCGCGAAGCTCGACGCGGTCGCCGACGATCGCCGAGACCCGCGCCGCGACAGCCTCGGCCGTCGGATCGTCGGGCACGTCGATCAGGAAGAAGCCGGCGAGCTGCTCCTTCGCCTCGCCGAACGGTCCGTCGGTGACGACCTGCACACCCTCGCGGATCTGCACGATCCGGCCGTCCTCAGGTGGCAGCAGTCCCTCCGAGCTGACCAGTTGGCCACTCTCGGCGAGCTCGCTCTCCAGCTCCATCAGCCGGCCGACGGCCTGTTGGTCGTCGTCGGTCCAGGCGCGGTCGACAGTGCGAAAGATCATCACGACGTACTTCATGACCACACCGTAGCGACGCGCGCCGACAGAACCCCGCGGACCGGTGTGGTCCGCGGGGTCGGCTGTCGTGACGAGGTCAGGATCAGCGCGTCGTTCGGTCCAGCGCGTCGATCAGTACCAATGGCGCCGGCCACCGATCATGCGACCGCTGGATCCGACCAGGAACAGAACCGCTCCGACCACGACCAGGATGATGCCGATGGTCCACAGGATCGGAACACTCAGCAAGAACCCCAGAATCAGCAGGATCACACCGAGGATGATCATGAAGCCTCCTTCTCAAGGACCGCCCGGCGGAAAGTGGCGGCCACCCGCGTCCAGTGCCCACTCGCGAGACCGCAAACCTCCAACGCCCGTTTGAGTTCACGGCGTCGCCGGCTCGGCCTCCGGCTCTCGTGAGTGCTTGCGAGTGAGCAGCAGCCCGGAGCCGGCCAGACCCGCTGCAATGAAGAGCCACACCGCCGCGAACGCGACCCGGTAGCCGTGGGTGAGTGCGGTCGGCGCGGCACCCGTCGTACTGGCTGTCGCTACGGCTGACAGGAGGGCAACGCCGATCGCGCCGCCGATCTGGAAGCTTGCGTTCTGCAGACCGGACGCAACGCCGGAGTCCTCGCCTGCCACGTCGCTCAGGGAGGCAATCGACCCTGCGACCGTTCCGGCACCCAGTCCGGCGCCGAAGATGGTCAGACCCCAGAAGGCGAGCTCAAAATAGCCAGAGTCCACGGTGAGCTGGGTCATCACCGTTGCGCCGACGCCGGCGAGCAGCAGCGAGACCATCGCCACTCTGGCCGTTCCGATCCGGGTGACGAGGTTCTGTCCGATGATGGAGCCTCCTACAGCTGCTGCCGCCAAGACCGCGGACATCAGGCCGTAGCGGATCGCCGACACGTTGAGAGCCAGTTGCACGTACTGCGTGTAGATGAAGTTCAGTCCGAACGCCGAGAGCCCGAACGCGATCGTGATGAGGTTGCCGCCGACCAGAGTGCGGGAGCGGAAGATACGCAGCGGTACGAGCGGTGCGGCCGACCTCTTCTCCACGAGTACGAACAGCGCGAAGAGTGCGGCCGACAACAGCGCCAGCCCCAGAGTCTGCGGGAGGGACCACTCTGGCGCCTCGATGACGGCGTACACGAGGGCAATGAGCGCAGCGGTCACGGTCAGCGCGCCGGCGACGTCGAATCCGCGTCGACCCGGCCCACGACTGTCCAGGAGCAGCATGGGCGCCAGTACGGCGACCAACAGGCAGACCGGCACGTTGATGAAGAAGATCCACTGCCAGCCGAGTCCGTCCGTGACAGGCCCGCCGATGAGCGATCCCGCCGTACCGCCGACTCCACTGGTCGCTCCCCAGATCCCGAGCGCCTTGTTGCGGTCCGCACCGGACGGGAAGGTCGTCATCACGATCGACAAGGCACTCGGCGCCAGTACGGCGGCCGCTGCGCCTTGCAGACCACGTGCGAGCACGAGTGCGTCACCGCTCCAAGCGAAGCCACAGAGCAGCGAGGACCCGGCGAACAACAGCAGTCCGGTGATGAACACGCGCCGGCGGCCCAGTAGGTCGGAGATGCGCCCACCGAGCAGCAGGAGACCGCCGAACATCAGTGCGTAGCCGCTGGGGACCCACTGCACGCCGCCGGTGGAGAAGGCCAGCTCACGCTCGATGGACGGTACGGCGACCAGCACGATCGACGAGTCCAGGATGATCATGAAGCCGGTCAGGCACAGCAGCGCCAGTGCCGACCAGCGCTTCGATTCCGAAACCATTCGATCTCTCCAGTACGGCGGTGGCGCTCCGGGTGAGCGTCGTTCGGTGGAGACGTCGGGGCGGGCCGTCAGGGCTCGACATTCTGGATTTGTCGAAGTGGGGCACCGGTGTGCCGACGTACCGGGTGACAGGGGGTCACAGCGGCCTCCGCGAGGGACAGGATGGTGCCTGTGAAGTACATGCTGCTGATCTACAGCAACGCCGAGAGCTGGGCCGGCCTGTCCGCCGAGCAACGCGAGGGTCTGGCCCACGCGCACGAGTCCCTGACCCGAGAGCTCAGCGAGCAGGGCCTTCTGGTCAGTGCGGCCGGTCTGGCCGACCCCATCACCAGCCGGACCGTGCTGGTGCGTGACGACACCACGACCACCACAGACGGCCCGTACGCCGAGGCGAAGGAGCACCTGGCCGGGTTCTATCTGGTTGAGTGCGATCACATCGAGCAGGCGATCGCGTACGCCGCGCGGATGCCGGATGCGGAGTACGTGGCGGTGGAGGTACGACCTGTGATGGACCCGTCCGGGCTGGAGATGTGACCGCGTCGGCCGGCCGGTCCGAGTTCGAGCCGCTGCTGCGGGAGCAGGCGCCGCAGGTGCTGAGCGCACTGGTCCGGCACTACGGTCACTTCGACCTGGCCGAGGAGGCTGTTCAGGAGGCCTTGCTGGCGGCCGCTCAGCAGTGGCCGGCCGAGGGTGTGCCGGACAACCCGCGTGGTTGGCTGATCCGGGTCGGGTCGCGTCGGCTGACCGATCTGCTCCGCAGCGAGTCGGCCCGGCGGCGGCGCGAGGAGAACGCGGCGCAACTGGCCGCTCCGGAGGAGTTCGTTGCCTCAGGCCCTGAGATCGACGATCCGGGTGGTCGGGACGACACTCTGACGTTGCTGTTCCTGTGCTGCCATCCTGCTCTGTCGGCGGCCTCGCAGATCGCGCTGACGTTGCGTGCGGTCGGCGGTCTGACCACTGCACAGATCGCGGCGGCGTTTCTGGTGCCGGAGTCGACCATGGCGCAGCGGATCAGCCGGGCGAAGCGCAGTATCAAGCAGGCCGGCAGTACGTTCGAGCTACCGCCCGAAGCGGAGCGGGACGAACGGATGGGCGCCGTACTGCACGTTCTGTACCTGATCTTCAACGAGGGCTACACCGCGTCATCGGGTACGTCGTTGCACAGCGCGGAGCTCACCAGTGAGGCCATCCGGCTGGTGCGCGGTGTGCGCAGGCTGCTGCCTGATGACGGCGAGGTGGCTGGGTTGTTGGCGCTGATGCTGCTCACCGATGCACGTCGGCCCGCTCGGACCGGTGCTGAAGGCGCACTGATCCCACTGGCCGATCAGGACCGATCGGCATGGGACAAGGCAGCCATCCTCGAGGGCGATGCGCTGGTGACGGATGCACTGTCTCGTACGCAGCTCGGGCCGTACCAGGTCCAGGCCGCGATCGCTGCGGTACACGACACGGCGGAGCGGGCCGAGGACACGGACTGGCGGCAGATCGTTGCGCTGTACGACGTACTCGAGCACATGGTCGACAACCCGATGGTGAAGCTCAACCACGCGGTCGCTGTCGCTATGGCGGTCGGGCCGAAGGAGGGCCTCGCCGTACTCGAACCGCTCGAGTCCGACGATCGCCTGACCGACCACCACCGGTTGGAGGCGGTCCGCGCTCATCTGCTGGAGATGTCGGGCGATCTGGCCGCCGCTCGCGACAGTTACCTGCTGGCAGCCCGCCGTACGACCAGTGTCCCGGAACGCAACTACCTGCAATCCAAGGCGGACCGGCTGACCTGAGGTCGCGTTGCTAACGGAGATGTGTCAGGTTTGAACTGTGGATCTGACCAGGGCCTCGCTGTTGCGGGAGATGCTGACCGGTACCGAGCTGGGTAGCCGGACCACCGAGTTCGCGCACTCATTGCGTCGATTCACGACGCGGACCCGCGGGCTGATGCTGTTCGGGCCGGTCGACGACGAACCGTGGCATCTGACCGCCCATCTGGACGACGAGCTGCACCGGGCCGGGATCGAGGACATCCGGCCGTCGCTGGTGCGCTGGGCGCCGCCACCGGACGCACCGCCGCATCTGGCGATCGGACTGGATCGGCTGCAAGACACCGGCCGCGGTCAGTCGCTTCTGGTGGTGGCCGAGGAGAATCCGGCCGACTCGTTGCTCGAGCGGATCAGCGACGTACGACGACGCGGTGCGACGATCTTCAGCATCGGGAACGGCGACAAGGAGCTCACGTCGCTCAGCCACGAGGCACTGGTGCCCGAGCTGCTGATCCCCGAGGGGTTTGGGTGGACGAGCCGACGGCTCGAGTACGGCTTCGACCACGACGAGCCGCAGCCCACTGCACCGCTGACCGAGCTGGAAGCGCCTACGGCCGAGGGGTTCGAGATGGCGCAGCACCTGGTCAGCCTCGCGGCCGCCGACGAGGACGCCGGCCAACCCGGGTGGCGACGCCGCCTCCGCACCGCCATCGAGCGGCTGAGCGGCGAGCCCGCTTAAGCGGGTCCGGACTCCCGCCACTCATCAAACGCGGTCACCGCCGTCTCCCCTTGCCCGCACAGGCTCAGCCGGTCTCGATGGGCCTAGATTGCTGAGTGGCGGCGGTCCGCCTCCTCGGCCGACTTGCGGTCAGACGTCGAGGTAGAGGCCGGAGAGCCGCGGCAGGTGGGTCTCGAGGTCGTCCTCGTCGTCGAAGTCGATCTCCTCACCCGCCGGCAGGTCCGGCGTGTCCGGGGCCTCGGCCTCGACCGCCTTCCAGTACGCCGCGTCGTCGCCGGTCACGTTCTTGTACGCGTGACTGCCGACGTGCAGCATCCCTTCCCCGTCGAACCCCTCGAACTCGTCCGGCCGATCCTCGTCGACCACGTCCGCGAGCGAGTCCGGCACGGCCAGCGCCGCCTCCCAGACCTCCCGCCCCTGCGCGATCAGCCAGCCCCGGAACGAGTCGAACCCGTCCTCCGAGGCGCCCGAGTTGATCAGGTACGCCGCTGCCCACAGGTCCCACCGGAAGGACTCGACCTGCAACCGCGCGAGCTCAACCCCGAACCCGGCGATCTCATCGGCCTCCAGCCCACCCAGCAGCTTGGTCAGCGCGTCCGCAACCCCATCCGGATCCGCGACGGTGTCGTCCACTCCACCACGCGCATCCTCAACAAGACCCCAGAACCCATCCCTGTCCACCCCCAAAGCCTCTCACCACCCCCGGTCCAAAAGGGAGCGCCAACTCAGAACAAGTTCGTCAGATTTGCTCAGCAAAGGCGCGGAGGGCTGGGGCTAGGACTGACGGGTCGGCGCTGTGGTTTTCGCCGGGGATGGGGGTGAGGGTGGCGGTGGGGAGGTGGGTGGTTATGGCTTGGGCTGCGGTGGTTAGCCAGGGGGCGGTGGCG
This sequence comes from Kribbella sp. NPDC055071, assembly GCF_053608045.1. Lineage (NCBI taxonomy): Bacteria > Bacillati > Actinomycetota > Actinomycetes > Propionibacteriales > Kribbellaceae > Kribbella > Kribbella sp. NPDC055071. Next base: position 46,567 of record NZ_JBSGUS010000024.1, on the reverse strand, counting down.
TTGCCGTGGAGGACTAGGACTGGTGCGGCGATTGTTGACCAGCGGTCCGGGGGGAGGGGGTTGCCGGACATGGTGGTGCCCATGATGCGGCCGTCGTACGCGATGGTGTGGGCGATCTCCTCGACAGGCGCCCAGAACGGGCTTTGTTTCATGCCGGCGACGAACTCGGGCGGGATGCCGGCGGCCGCGGTCATGAACAGTTCCGCGGCCTGGTCACGCCGGCCGGCGGCTACGAACGCGTCCAGTTGCTCGACGTAGTCGGATGGCAGCGGGGGACGTGAGTCGTCGACCACGACCGGTGGCTCGAAGAGGGCCAGCCCGGCGATCGGTAGTCCGGCCGCAGCGGCGTCCAGTGCCAGCAGCGAGCCCGACGACCACGCGAACACCACTGCGGGCTGTCCCGCGTCCTCGATCAGCGCACCGAGATCCTCGATCTCCCGGTCGATCGCGTACGGCGCTGTGTCGCCACTCTCACCACGTCCGCGCCGGTCGTACACATACACCCGGAATTCGTCGCTCAGCAGCTTCGCCACCTCGGCGTTCGCCGGGTTGACCGCGCGGTGGGCGGTGGCGCCGTCGACCATGATCAGCGGTCGGCCCTCGCCGTACGCGTCGAAGGCGATCGTCGTGCCATCGGCGGATTTCACGGTACTCATCGCACTCTCCTCAGGTTGGGAACTAGACCGTACAGTACTGAGAAGAGAACTGGACTGTCTAGTATGATTTTGCGTAACCGAAGGAGAACTCCGTGGAGCATCGCCAGCGAGCCGCGGTCTGGCAGCCGGATCAGCCCGTCGAGATCGAGGGCGAGGGTCGGACGCCGCGCAAACGCCGCGCGATCCTGGCCGCGGCGACCGAAGCCTTCCTGCAGCACGGGTACCTCGGCGCGAGTATGGACGAGGTCGCCGCGAAGGCCGGAGTCTCCAAACAAACCGTCTACAAGCAGTTCGAGAACAAGGAGCGCCTCTTCGCCGAGATCGTCCTCGGCACCAGCGACCAGGTGATGGAAGGACTGGCCCAGGCGTACGCCGACACCCTCGACGGAGCCACCGACGCGCGCGAGGCCCTGCGTGCGCTGGCCCGACGCCTCCTCGACAGCCTGACCGCAGGCAGCGTGCTCCAGCTTCGCCGCCTCGTGATCGCCGAGGCCGACCGCTTCCCGGAAGTCTGCGGCGCCTGGTTCACGACCGGCTTCGAGAAGTCACTGGAGGCCTTGGGCGAGGCACTCACCCAACTCACAGACCGCGGTCTCCTCCGCGAACTGGACGATCCGACGCTGGCGGCGTACCAGTTCGCCGGCCTGGTCATGTACAAGCCCATGAACCGCGCCATGTTCGCCGGCACCCGCGAAGCCCCCAAACCCGGCGAACTGGAGAACCTCGCCGACAAGGCCGTCGACGTCTTCCTCGCGTCGTACGGCGTCTAGCAACCCCGCTCCGGGCTCGTCGCCTGATGTAGTCAGCCTGTGCCGCGGGTTGAGGTTCGGACTACGAGCTCTGGGGTGAAGGTCAGCCGTTGGTGTTGGTGGTCCGGGTTGGATGACTCGTCGAGGAGGAGTTCGGCGGCGGTTCGGCCGAGGAGTTGGCGGGGTTGGCGGACCGAGGTCAGCGGTACGGCGGCGGCCGCGGCGAACTCGATGTCGTCGTAGCCGACGATGGCGAGGTCCTCGGGGACGCGCAGGCCCAGGCTCACGCACTGCTGGAGCAATCCCAACGCCAGCAGGTCGTTCGCGCAGAACGCGGCGGTCGGGCGGCGGTCGGCCGGGAGACCCGCAAGTCGTTGCCCTGCGCCCCTACCTTCGGCGACGGTGAGCGCGCCGGTGGTGAGCTCGACCAGGTCGTCGGCTGGGCGGCCGGCGTTCTGGAGTGCGTGCCGGGCGCCGTCGCGGCGGTCGAGGACCTGGCCGATCGTGTTCGGGCCGCCGACGTACGCGATCCGTTCGTGGCCGAGCTCGAGCAGGTGCGCGATCGCGAGCTCGCCGCCGAGTACGTCGTTCACCGCGACCGAGCAGGCCTCGGACTCGTCGATGGAGCGGTCGACGACGACGACCGGCGTACCGCGGGACGGGAGTTTGCGCAGGCGGGACGAGCTTTGGTCGATTGGGGTGATCAGGATGCCTTGGACGCGTTGCTGTTCGAGCAGGTCGAGGTAGTCGGCCTCGCGGTCGGCGTCCTCGTTGCTGTTGCACAGGAACACCGACAGACCGGCTTCGCGCGCGGCCTCCTCGACGCCCTTCGCGACGTCGGTGAAGAACGGGTTGCCGGCGTCGAGCATGAGGTAGGCGAGGATCCGGCTGCTGCCGGCGCGGAGCTGGCGGGCCGATTCGTTCCGGACGAAACCGAGTGAGGCCATCGCCGCCTCGACCTTGGCCCGCGTCGACGGGCTCACGACCTCGGGCCGGTTGAGCACGTTCGAGACTGTCCCCAGGGAGACGCCGGCCGCGGCGGCGACCGCCTTGACTCCCGCCGAGTGCCGTTTGGCTCCTGCCCCGACGGGCGGGGTGGTGTCTGATGCCATGGGTGACCTCCCCGCGTCAATGGTTGAAACGTGTTAGCTGGCGAAGCTTACCTGCTTCCGCCGCGATTCCCGGAGGAACCGGCCGAGATCGGCCGATGATCGGCGAGCAGGGGGTTGACGCGCACAGCCCCGCACGCCTACTTTCGTGTACGCCGTTTGAAACCTTTCAGCAGCCACCCTGCACACCAGCCCGCACACCATGCCGATCCCCCGCCTGCGCCCGAGGTCAGCCTGTGAATCGTTACTGCTTCTGTCTCCAGGTCCGGCCGGACCGCCTGGACGAGTACGTCGAGCGCCACCGCAACGTCTGGCCCGACATGCAGGCCGCGCTGCGCGACTCCGGCTGGCACAACTACTCGCTCTTCCTGCGCGACGACGGCCTCCTGATCGGGTACGTCGAAGCCGACGATCTCGAAGCGGCACAACAGGCGATGGCGGCCACCGAGGTCAACGCCCGCTGGCAGCAGCAGATGACCGAATTCTTCGCCGGCCAAGAAGACGGCCAAGAAGACGGCCAAGAAGAAGGCAGGCCGCCGGACGAGTCGTTCCTGCTCCTGCCCGAGATCTTCCACCTGACTCCAGCCGAAGGGGACTGACGATATGACGACCGAAGCCGTGAAGGCCGCGCTGAGCCGCCAGGAGATCGAGCTGCCCTCCTGGGCGTTCGGCAACTCCGGCACGCGGTTCAAGGTGTTCACCCAGCCAGGTGTGCCGCGTTCGCCGGAGGAGAAGATCGCCGACGCGGCGGTCGTCCACAAGTACACCGGGGTCGCGCCGAGCGTCGCGCTGCACATCCCCTGGGACAAGGTGGACGACTATGCGGCACTCTCGGCGTACGCGAAGGAGCAGGGCGTCCGCCTGGGCGCGATCAACAGCAACGTCTTCCAGGACGACGACTACAAGCTCGGCAGCGTCACCAACCCGGATCCCGCCGTACGGCGCAAGGCCACCGACCACCTGCTCGAATGCGTCGACATCATGGACGCGACCGGGTCCCGTGACCTGAAGCTCTGGTTCTCCGACGGGACGAACTACCCAGGTCAGGACGACATCCAGGATCGGCAGGATCGGCTGGCCACGGCGTTGAAGGAGGTGTACGACCGGCTTGGCGACGACCAGCGGATGCTGCTGGAGTACAAGCTGTTCGAGCCGGCCTTCTACACCACGGACGTGCCCGATTGGGGTACGTCGTACGCCCACTGTCTCGAGCTGGGGCCGAAGGCAACGGTCTGCATCGACACCGGGCACCACGCCCCCGGGACGAACATCGAGTTCATCGTCGCGTTCCTGCTGCGGGCGAAGAAGCTCGGTGCGTTCGACTTCAACAGCCGGTTCTACGCCGACGACGACCTGATGGTCGGGGCGGCGGATCCGTTCCAGCTGTTCCGGATCATGAACGAGATCGTCCGCGGCGACGCGCTCGACCCGGACCGCGGGATCGCGTTCATGCTCGACCAGTGCCACAACATCGAGGCCAAGATCCCCGCGATCATCCGCTCGGTGATGAACGTCCAGGAGGCGACCGCGAAGGCCCTGCTCGTCGACCGCGACGCTTTGCGGACAGCGCAGCAGACAGGCGACGTACTGGGCGCCAACGCGGCGCTCATGGATGCCTACAACACCGATGTCCGTCCGCTGCTCGCTGAATTGCGTGCGGCGCAGGGACTCGACCCGGACCCGGTCGCGGCCTACCAGCGCAGCGGTTACTTCGAACAGATCACCAAGGACCGAGCCGACGGCCAGCAGGCTGGATGGGGAGCATAGTGAGCGACACCGCGGCCGATCTCGTTGCCCGAAGCAACAGACTCGGCGCCGATCCGCGCAACACCAACTACGCCGGCGGGAACACCTCGGCGAAGGGAACGGTCACCGATCCGGTCACGCAGCAACCCGTGGATCTCCTGTGGGTGAAGGGATCCGGAGGCGACCTGGGCACGCTGACCGAGAAGGGCCTGGCGGTGCTGCGGCTGGACCGGCTGAACTCGCTGGTCGACGTGTACCCGGGCGTCGACCGCGAGGACGAGATGGTTGCCGCCTTCGACTACTGCCTGCACGGCAAGGGCGGCGCGGCACCCTCGATCGACACGGCGATGCACGGCCTGGTCGACGCGCCGCACGTCGACCACCTGCACCCGGACTCCGGGATCGCGCTCGCGACCGCCGCCGACGGCGAGAAGTTGACCGCGGAGTGCTTCGGCGAGCGAGTGGTGTGGGTGCCGTGGCGGCGGCCCGGATTCCAGCTCGGTCTGGACATCGCGGCGGTCAAGCGCGAGAACCCGGCCGCGATCGGCTGCATCCTGGGCGGTCACGGCATCACCGCGTGGGGCAACACCTCGGCCGAGTGCGAGGCCAACTCCCTGGAGATCATCCGTACGGCGGAAGCCTTCCTGGCCGAGCGTGGATCCGCTGAACCCTTCGGCGCGGTGGTGCCCGGGTTCGAGGCGCTGCCCGAGGACGCCAGACGCGCCCGGGCAGCCGCGCTGGCACCGGTGATCCGGGGACTCGCCTCGACGGACAAGCCCCAGGTCGGGCACTTCACGGATTCCGACGTCGTGCTCGAATTCACCGCCCGGGAGAAACTCGCCCCGCTGGCGGCGCTCGGCACCTCGTGCCCCGACCACTTCCTGCGAACCAAGGTGCGGCCGCTCGTGCTCGACCTACCGGCGTCGGCGCCGCTGGAGGACGCGATCGCACGGTTGAAGGAACTGCACGCGGCGTACCGCGACGAGTACGTGAGCTACTACAACCGGCACGCGGACGCGGACAGTCCGGCGATGCGGGGTGCTGATCCGGCGATCGTGCTCGTGCCCGGGGTCGGCATGTTCAGCTTCGGCAAGGACAAGCAGACCGCTCGGGTGGCCGGCGAGTTCTACGTGAACGCGATCAATGTGATGCGCGGCGCCGAGGCGGTGTCGACGTACGCGCCGATCGACGAGCGGGAGAAGTTCCGGATCGAGTACTGGGCGCTGGAGGAGGCCAAGCTGCAGCGGATGCCGAAGCCGAAGCCGCTGGCTACCCGGGTCGCACTTGTGACCGGCGGTGGGTCGGGGATCGGCAAGGCGATCGCGCTGCGGCTCGCGGCCGAGGGCGCCTGCGTGGTCGTGGCCGACCTGGATCTGGCCGCGGCCGAGGCGGTGGCGAAAGAGATCGGTTCGTCCGATGCGGCCGTTGCCGTGGGCACCGATGTGTCGTCCGGCGCCGCGGTCGAGGAGGCGTTTCGCCAAGCGGTGCTGGCCTTTGGCGGCGTCGACCTGATCGTCAACAACGCCGGGTTGTCGATCTCGAAGTCGTTGCTGGAGACAACGGAACGCGACTGGGATCTGCAGCACGAGGTGATGGCGAAGGGTTCGTTCCTGGTGTCGCGGACGGCCGCGAAGGTGCTGATCGACCAGGGCCTGGGCGGCGACATCATCTACATCTCCAGCAAGAACTCGGTCTTCGCCGGTCCCAACAACGTCGCGTACGGCGCGGCCAAGGCCGACCAGGCCCACCAGGTCCGGCTGCTCGCGGCCGAGCTCGGCGAGTACGGCATCCGGGTCAACGGGATCAACCCGGACGGTGTCGTCCGAGGGTCCGGGATCTTTGCCAAGGGCTGGGGAGCACAGCGTGCCGCCGTGTACGGCGTACCCGAGTCTGAGCTGGGTGCGTTCTACGCGCAGCGCACGCTGCTCAAGCGAGAGGTACTCCCGGAGCACGTGGCCGCGGCCGTCTTCGCTTTGACCGCCGGCGATCTGACCCACACGACCGGCCTCCACATCCCCGTCGACGCCGGCGTCGCCGCCGCGTTCCTGCGCTAGGGGTCTGGCTATGGAGCGGTTGCAGGGAGTCTCACCATGAAGCGCGTCGCGGCGGTGGATCTGGGCGCGTCGAGTGGGCGAGTGATGCTCGGCATGGTGGGTGCCGACGTACTGCAGCTGTCCGAGGTCAACCGCTTCTGGAACGGTCCGGTCCGCCTCAACGGGCGACTCCACTGGGATGTTCTGCATCTCTACCGGTCGATGCTCGACGGCATCCGAGCGGCCGGTCCGATCGACAGCTTGGGGATTGATTCCTGGGCGGTCGACTACGGTCTGCTCGACCAGGACGGTCGCCTGCTGGGCAATCCCGTCCACTACAGGGACTCCCGCACCGACGGCGTGATGGAACGGGTGCTAGCAAAGGTGCCGGCCCGGGATCTCTTTGCAGCAACGGGTTTGCAGCAGTTGCCGTTCAACACGATCTACCAGTTGGCGTCCGGGCCGCTCGGTGAAGCCGCGACGTTGCTGATGATCCCTGACCTGCTGGCGTTCTGGCTCACCGGGGAGATCGGAGCCGAGCGGACGAACGCGTCGACCACCCAGCTGTACGACGTGGTCGCGAAGGACTGGAGTGATGACCTGATCGCCCGGGTCGGGCTTCCGCGCCGGGTGTTCCCGCTCTTGCGTGAGGCGGGCGACGTGATCGGGACAGTGTTGGGGGACGAGACGGGACTGGTTCCGGGTACGCCGGTGATCGCGGTCGGCTCACATGACACGGCCTCGTCGGTGGTCGCCGTACCGGCTACTGATGAGCGGTTCGCGTACATCTCGTCCGGCACGTGGTCGCTCGTCGGGCTCGAGCTCGCCGCACCGGTGCTCACGGACGAGGCTCGGGAGGCCAACTTCACCAACGAAGGCGGGGTCGACGGCACGATCCGGTTCCTCCGGAATGTGATGGGCCTGTGGATTCTGCAGGAATGCCAGCGGGTCTGGGCTGACGACGATCTGCCGGCGTTGCTGCGGGCGGCGGCCGGCTCGCCGCCGTTCGCCGTACTCATCGATCCGGACGCCGGTGAGTTCCTTGCCCCCGGCAACATGCCGGAGCGGATCAATGAGCACTGCCGGAAGACCGGTCAGGAGCCACCACAGTCACGGGCGGCCATGGTCCGCTGCATCCTGGAGAGCCTCGCGCTCGCGTATCGCCGTACCCTCCGCGAGGCCCAGTCGATCGCGGACCGGGAGGTCGACGTACTGCACGTCATCGGCGGTGGCTCGCAGAACGAACTCCTCTGCCAGTTGACCGCCGACGCTTGTGCGATCCCTGTGCTGGCCGGGCCGGTCGAGGCCTCCGCGCTGGGCAACGTGCTGGTTCAAGCTCGCGCGCTCGGCGAGCCCCTCCCGGATTTGAGCGCGATGCGCGCCCTGGTCCGGTCCACCCATCACCTGCGGCGCTACGACCCGCAGGGCAAACCGGCCGACTGGGACGCCGCCGAGTCCCGAATGTTCGGAAACAGGTGATCTGCAATGACCGTCCAGGAACTCCGCCCTCTCCCGCGCAGAGTCTCGCCCCGCGAGATCAGCCACGACGACCTGCAACTCCTTCGCCTCCTCGCGACCGGCCTGCCGGTCGACGCGGTCGCCCGCCGACTCGAGCTGTCCGAACGAACCGTCCGCCGCCGCACCCGGATGATCTGCGACCGCCTCGGCTTCAGCACTGCGATCGAAGCCATCGTCTGGGCCGCCCGCCGAGGCCTGGTCTGACGTGCAGCTCGACTGACACCCTTATCTCCAGGGGTGTCTGTCGATCTGCACGCCACCTTCAGATGAGGTACCTGAATTCGGGGGAGTTGGGGTTGATGCGTTCGATGTCGAGCGGAGCCGCGTCCATGCGGGCGAGGAGGCCGTCGAGATCGCTCGAGCGGCTGATCTCGATGCCGACGAGCGCGACGCCGGTCTCGCGGTTGTTGCGTTTCACGTACTCGAACAGCGCGATGTCGTCGTCCGGCCCGAGTGCCTCGTCCAGGAACTGCCGCAGCGCACCAGGCTCCTGCGGGAACGTCACCAGGAAGTAGTGCTTCAACCCCTCGTGGACCAGTGAGCGTTCGAGGATCTCGCCGTACCGGCTGACGTCGTTGTTCCCGCCGGACAGCAGGCAAACGACCGTCTCACCGGGCTGCACGGACAGACCGTTGCCCAGGGCACCTGTTGACAGGGCGCCGGCGGGCTCGGCGATCAGGCCGTCGATCTGGTACAGCTCGAGCATCTCCGAGCACACCAGACCCTCGGGGATCGACATCATCTCGACGCCCGCCGCGGCCACCAACGGCAACGTCACGTCGCCGACTCGCCGTACGGCCGCGCCGTCCACAAAACTGTCCAGGGCCGGCAACGTCACCGGCGCACCGGCTTCCAACGCCGCCATCATGCTCGCCGCACCGGCCGGCTCCACGCCGACGATCCGTACGCCGGGGTGCCGTCGCCGCACCCACGTCGCGACCCCCGCGACCAGCCCACCACCGCCGACCGGAACCACCAGTACGTCGGGCGCCTGGCCGAGCTGCTCGATGATCTCGACGGCCAGCGTCCCTTGGCCGGCCACCGTCCGGAGGTCGTCGAACGCGGGCACCATCGTCGCGCCGCTCGCCTCGACCTCCCGGTACGCCGCGGCCGCTGCATCGTCGTACGTATCACCGGTGACGATGAGCTGCACCTGCTTGCCGCCGAGCGCCGCGATCCGGTCCCGCTTCTGGCGTGGCGTCGTCCGTGGCACGTAGACCTTGCCCTGGACGCCGAGGACGTGACACGAGTACGCGAGTCCCTGGCCGTGGTTGCCCGCGCTCGCGCAGACGACGCCGGCCGCCTTCGCCGCGTCGTCGAGCTGGGCGATCAGGTTGTAGGCACCGCGGAGCTTGTAGGAGCGGCCGATCTGCAGGTCCTCGCGCTTCAGCCATACCTGGGCGCCGGTGCGCTCGGAGAGGCGGAGGTTGCGTTGTAACGGCGTGCGTACGGCGACGCCGTTCAATCGCTCGACCGCGGCCTCGATCTCGGCCTCGACGATCGCCGGACCGACGGCCTCCCCGGGACTCGGAAAAGTGGTCGAACCAACGACTGACCTACTGCCCTGCATGAGCTTCCTTCCCGTGCATTTGCACGATCTTCGCAGTTTCGCTCGCTGCCCAAGACGAACGCCGTCCACACTACGGACGGTGGGATACCTGTTGCGCATCAGACTCTTGCACCATGCGTGAAACGGCCTTTCACTGGGCAGTCTAGTTTTCATACGCTCACTCGGTGTAACGATCAGGGCCCTGGTCGGGATGAGCCGAGTAAAGCCGGTCAACAGAGGCTGGAGGGCAGGATGGAACTGATTCCGTTCAGTCTGTGGGGAGACGCCCTGTGGTGTGGTCAGGAGGTCGTGCGGGAGGCTCCGCACGAGCAGGCGATCCGTAGCCTGTTTCCCGACCCCATCCCAGCGCGTGGCGCAGACCTGGACACCGATGCGGACCTGGTCCCGGAACCGCGCAACCGTTTCGATCCCCGATCGATCGCCGTACTGGTGCAGGGGAAGGTTGTCGGCTATCTGCCGAGGGACGACGCACACCGGTACCACCCGGTGTTGTCAGAGTTGGTGGCGCAAGGCCTGCAACCGCAGGTCCCGTGCCACCTGTGGGTCAGTGAGTGGGAGCCGGCGGACTGGGACGGCAAAGGCGACCACAGTACCGAGTTCCACGCCAGTGTTGCCGTGGCGCTCGGGCAGCCGCACATGCTCGTCCCGGTGAACCTGCCACCACCTGGCAGCTATCACCTGCTACCGCCCGGCAGCGGCATCGTCGTACCGGGCAGTGAGGTCCATCCCGACGTACTCGCTCCGTTCTTCCGGGCGGAAGGCGAGTGCTGGGCCTACGCCACCATGCATGCGCTCGAGGAAGAGGACGGCATCCAGGACAGGCCCCGGGTCGTGGTCGAGATCCGGCTGGACGACGAACCGGTCGGCCGCCTCAGCCCACGGCTGAGCGCCGAGTTCCTGCCCGCCATCCACTACCTCAACGACATGCGCGCCGAAACCGCCGCACGGGTCGCCGTTCGCGGCGACCGAACCGCATCGGAGGTGATCCTGTACGCGGCGCGGAGTCACGACCTCCCGGCTACCTGGCCGGACGGCTTGACCCGCTCCCCCGTCGCATCCCCGCAATGGCATTACTGGGCCACGAAAGAGGCCAACTAGGCGGCTGCGCAGTACTCACCACGCCCTGAAGGTGGGCACTGCGGAGCTACTTCCACCACCCTCCTCAGCCCTGACGGAGGGATCCTCGTCCACAGCGGCGGTCTTCCGGTTCTTCGGGAGACCGCCGCTGTACTTCATCCGAAGGCTGCAGCGTTGTCCTCGCACCAGGCCTTGAACGTCCGCGGGTCTTCGCCGGTGATCCGTCGTACGGCGTCTGTGCGTAGACCGACTGTGTCGGTGCGCATGAGCTTCAGGCCTTCGATCATCGCGGCGGCCAGCGCGGGCGGGGCGCCGTCGGGATAGCGGAACCGGACCGCATCCTCCGGGGTCTCGACCGGGCGGAGCTCGAGGTCGCGGCCGATCGCTTCGCCCAGGATCGCGACCTGCTCGGCGAGAGTGAAGGTCTCGCCGCCGGACAGCGTGTATTCGTGTTTCTCGTGGCCCTCCTCGGTGAGGACAGTCGCCGCGACCGCCGCGATGTCGGCCGGATCGATGGGTGCGGTACGGCCGGGGCCGATCGGATCCAGCACGTAGCCGCCGGTCCGGATCGTCGGCAGCCAGTCGAGCGCGTTGCTCATGAAACCGGTCGGCCGGAGGAAGGTCGCCGGGATGCCGCTGTGCCGGATCAGTTGCTCGCGCTCGTGGTGCCAGCGGCCCATGGCGGGGATCGGTTCGCCCAGGACGGCGTACGACGAGAGCAGGACGATGTGCCGCAGTTGCGTGCCGCGGGCGGTCGTGAGGACGTTGGTGGTGTGGTCGAGGCCGATGCCGGGGGCGAGAAGGAAGAGCTTGTCGACGCCTTCGAGGTCGATCGGCCGGTCGAGGTCGCCGATGACTTGCTGGGCGCTCGTGGGTAGGTCGGCGCGTGGGGTGCGGAGCAGGACGCGGAAGTCGGCGCCGCGGCGATCCAGCTCGTCGACCAGGGCGCGGCCGACGCGACCGGTGGCGCCGGTGATGAGTAGCATGGGAGACTCCTTTACCGGTTAATGATCTCCTCGGAACGTTAACCGGTAAATGATCTACTCGTCAATCGGGAGTTTCATGCCTGAGTTCCTGGAGCTGCACAGCAAGACGTCGAAGGTGCTCCGGATGGCCGCGGAGGCCGCCGTCCAACGGCACGGTCTGCGACTGGGTCAGGACCACCTGCTCGCTGCCCTGTGGTCCGAGGACGGCCGGACCCCTGGCGAGATCGCCGCGGCCGTGAATGTCACCACGCCGGCCGTCACCAAGCTGGCCACCCGCCTGGCCGGGGCCGGCCTCCTCGAACGCCGCCCCGACCCCCGCGACAACCGCCTGGTCCGCCTCTGGCTCACCCCCGCTGGCCGAGCCCTTCAGCAACCCATCGAGGCCGAACGCGAGCACCTCGAATCCCAGCTCACCGCCACCCTCACCACGGCCGAACGCCGGCACCTACTCCAAGCCCTCACCAAGATCCACGCCGCCGCCCAGGACCTCCTCACCTCAGGACACTGACCCCACCCGCGACGCGACGATGACGGCGTACGAGATGTTGACGTCGTTGACTCCCGAGGAGCAGTTCATGGTGATGGTGCGACTTCCGCTGACGGTGACCGTGTCCAAGGTGCTCACCGTGGTTCCCTGCGTCTTCTCGTCGACGAACGCCCACTCGGCAGCGTCACCGAGACCGAGGATGCAGCTGCCGATCGACCATGCGGCGTCATCGCTGTTGAGGACGATGGCCTTGGACTGCACGACGTAGGTTCCGGTGCCGAGCGTCAGCGAAACGATGTCCGCGGGCGAGCTGACGTTCTTGGTGCCTTGCTCCCGCGCAACGGATACGCCCGAAATCCCCGGTGCGCCTTGCGGTCCGGTATCGCCTTTGTCTCCCTTGAGGCCCGGCTGACCTTGCACGCCCTGGTCGCCTTGGTCGCCCTTCGGGCCGGTGGCGCCGACGGTGCCGGGGTCGCCCTTGCCCGCGAGCAGCATCCAGTTGGCGTTGGGCGGCTGGCTTCCCGTCGTACCGAAGATCGCTACATAGCTCGAGCCCTGGAACGCGACCGCGTCACGCGGCTTGTACTTCGTCCCCGCCGCCCACTCGCCGCGCCAGGTGAGCCCGGCCGGGCCGGTCTGGTTCCAGCTGAGGGCGACCTCGTTCGACTTGCACGTCCCGTCGTCGGAAACCCGCAGCGCACCCTTCTCCTGCAGCAGCCCGCCGCTCTTGTAGCAGGCCTTGATCACCCCTTGATCGTCCGGCACCACGGCGTACGCAACCCCACCCGCAACCCCCACCAGCCCCAACGCGATGGCGATGACGACAATCCGCTTGCGATTCATCTCAACCCCCAGGTAGTTGTCAGTTTCCCGACCACCCTGGCCACCGACCTTCAGCCAGCCTTCAGAACGGAGCCACCGCATGAGCTCAGCCGACCGAACGCCGGCTCTGACCGCGGTCCGCGATCTCTTCCGTGAGTACCCCTGTCCTTACTGGGTGGCCGGCGGGTGGGCGCTCGATCTGTTCGCCGATCGCGTACTGCGCCCGCACGACGACGTCGACGTACTCGTGCTCGCCCGTGATCTCGACCAGCTGTCCCAGACCTTCTCCAGCACGCGTCCGCTCGTCGAACATCCGGAGACGGGCGAACGCCGTACCTGGCTGCCAGCCGAACAACTCGCGCCCGGCCCGCACGCCCTCGTCTTCCCCGACGCCGATCACCCGGCTCCCATCCAGATCCTCCTGGCGGCCTCCGACCAGGACGACTGGGTCTACCACCGCGGCCGCGGCACCGTCCGCAAGCCGCTCGCCGAAGTCACCCTCACCTCACCCGCGGGCCTCCCGTACCTGGCCCCGGAGATCGTTCTCCTCTTCAAGTCCCGCAACTCCCGCCCGAAAGACGACGCCGACTTCGCCGGCGTCTCCCCGCTCCTGTCGCCGGTCCAACGTGAATGGCTCCGTGCCCACATTGCTCCCCGGTTCCCCGATCACTCCTGGCTCCCAGCGCTCACCGAATGACCTCGGGTTGTCGGACCCGGCCGCTAGCTTGGCGGACATGCAGCTTCCGGAGCCTCGGCCGTTGGGGCCGGATCGTGGTGGTCAATGGGTTCGGTGGTGGACCTCGACGGAGTGGACTCAGGAGGTGGACGGTTGGGTCGCCTGCCGGCTTGCTGAGCGGGGGCGGCGGATCACCGGCGCGGCGGTCACGTATCGGACGAGGTTTTGGTCTGTGGTCCGGTGCTATCCGTCTGCCGAAGGGCTGGTCTGGTTCAAGGAGAACAATCCAGGGCATCGGTTCGAGGCCGCGCTGGTCGCGACGCTGGCGCGGATTGCGCCGTACGACGTGATCGTGCCGCTGGCCGTGGATCGCGAACGCGGCTGGCTGCTGACCGACGACCACGGCACAACGCTTACCCATCCGGACGTCGCTGATCAGCCGACGCGGTGCATCGTCGTACGGGCGTTGGCTCGTCTGCAGTGCTCGCTCCTCGGTCGCGTGAAGGCAGCCGGAATGCTTGTGCTCACGCCCGGCGCGGCCGGCGACCGAATGCGCGCTATCGCTCGGGAGTGGGCGGGGTTGCCGCCCGATCATCCGTTGCGGCTCTCGTCCGACGTACTGCGACGGGCTGAGCGCGCTGCCGCCGTACTGGATCGACGTACGGCATCTCTCAGCTCCTGCGTCCCGCTCGATCTGGAGCTCAATGACGTGTACGCCGCGAACATCTTTGCCGACCGGTCATCCGGTGCGCTGCGGCCGCGGTTCTTCGACTTCGGCAACGCGATCTGGGGTCACCCGTTCGTCTCGTTGCACGGCTTCCTCGAGTCCGTGGTCGACTGGACCGGCGCGCCACTGCCTCCGGCCGATCGCGAGGCGCTGTACGACGCCTACCTGGCAGAGTGGCGCGATCACCTCGGCGTTGATCTGCAGGTGCTGCGCAAGGACCTCGCGGTGACCGAGGCGCTGGTGAATGTGCATCGGCTCGTCTCGTGGGCTCGCCTGATCCCGCACGCCGACCCGATCGAGCTCAGCACCCGTGCCGAGATCCCCCTGAAGTTCCTGACCAGAGCCGCCGGGTCACACTGAGGCCAGGACGGGGGTCGTTGCTGTCAGCACCTTTCGGGCTCGGTGGGCGACGACGAGCGTGCTGATGATGTCGGCGACGAAGATGAACTGCAGGACGATGTGGAGCGCGCAGAAGCGTGGGCTGATGACGTGGCGGCGGAGCATCAGGACGAGGCAAGTGACCCCGTAGATCGAGGTCGGCAGCATCATCAGGTAGGTGCCGACGACCGCGGGGATCAGGGCGCTGGCGGCGGTGGCTCCGACGAACGCGACTCCCCAGGGGCCCATGAACAACAGCGCACCGCGGGTGATGGCGACCGGCAGGAGCGTCCAGACGAGAACGATGGTGGCGCCGAGGACGAAGTTCTGCAGGAACAGCGGGATCAGGCTGAGCTTCACCGTGCGGGCCGACTGCCGGAGTCCGTCGAGGTCGTCGCCGAGGAAGAGCCGCACAGCCGTCCGGAAGGTGATCAAGGGGACGACTGGGACGAGTGCGAGCGCGAGGAACGCCAGCGGCGTCGCGAAGCCGAGGTAGTACAGCACGTAGGAGAGCAGACTCGCGTCGACGTGGAGCCAGAACACCAGCGCCAGGCAGACCAGCCACACGAGGGCGAACGCCGAGCACACGGTGAGGACGCCGGCCATCAGGTTGGTCAGCAGCGGCCCCGGCGGGCGTCTTGTCCCGATGCGGTCTCGGGCCACCTCGACCATCACGATCGAGCTGAAGACGTCGACGACGAACAGAAAGTGCAGGACCAGATTGATGCCGTAGAAGATAGGCCCGATCTGGTCGTTCTTCCGCATCACGGCGAGACAGGCGACGCCGTACGCCGAGGTCGGCAGGAACACGACGTACGTCAGCGCGACGAACAGCAACGCGGCGAGGAACCCGCTGAGACCGAGCCGCAGCTCGTCATTGGCGCCCGTGACCGTCACGGCTTCGGTCAGCGCGATGAAGTTGAAGACGAAGAACGGGATGGCGACGACCTTCACGAAGTTCGCCGAGTCCTGCAGGGTTTCGAGATCACCCCGCCGGGCCAGCCGGGCCGCATCCAGGAGAACGGCGATCGCCAGGCCGAAGTAGATCAGGAGCCAGACTGCGAGTACGGCGTACGCGACGTTCAGGTCCTGTGTTCCGTCGATCCTGAACGGCCAGTTCAGGCCGATTCCGGACGCCAGGCCGGCGACCAGGATCGCGGCGAGGACCAGTGACGCGCCCAGCAGCTTGGCCGGCTTCGTGACGCGCTCCATCGTGGTCTCCTCCCGGTGCGGTACCGGGCAATCCTGGCGTGCGAGGAGGTCAGTCCAGCGCGGCGACCCACGTGTCGTGGTGTTCTTCGACGTACGCGGCGGCCGGTCCCCAGTAGTCGGCGTGACCCTCCGCGTAGTGCCGTGCCCACGGTTGTTCGCCGGTCTCGTGACCACGGACGAGCAACTCGTACGATCCCCGCGTTCGGGCCGCGATCCGCTCCGGGAACGCTCTGCGTTGTTCGAGGTCGAGCCCGTACCCGTCGGCCAACGCACGCAGCCTCGGGCCATCGACCTGTACGTCGCCGCTCGCTACGAACGGCAGGAATCCCGTGGCCGCGTAGCCGAGATCCCACAGTCGCGACGTGGGTCCGGCGTTGTCCCAGTCGATGAAGACCCAGCGCTGATCGTTGCGGACGAGGTTCCACGGCGCGAGATCGTTGTGGCAGATCAGGTCACCGCCCGCGGGGTCCGGGACCAACTCGTTCCACCCGACATCCGCCGGCGGCCGGAAGCTCTCCATCACGTCATGGAACTCCCGAATCAACCGCCCAACCCGACGCAACTCATCCAGATCCAGCGGCGGCAACGTGTCAGCCAGGGCCCCCGGTATGTACTCAAGAACATGCCGCCCCTGCTCATCCCGCCCGAACGTCCGAGGCGCGCCCTCGAACCCGGCCTCCTCCAGATGCCTCAACACAGCCTCAACCCCCGCCGTCTGCGGCAACGGCGGCTTCCGCACCGTATCCCCCACCCGAACAACCCGCCCCGCCACATTCCCACCCGTCAAAACCTCCTCAACACCCACCCGCACGATCATGCCGTTCGGATACAACCCCCGCACTTGCAATTCACAGAGCCGAAAATCCTGGAATGCGTTCAGGTGGTCGAAGGTGACTACCTGGCGATGTACGGCGGTGGGGTTCGGGGCGGTCGACTACCTGAAGCCGGTTGGCGGCGCGACGCTGAATCAGTTGTCGGTGGTGGAAGCGTTCCAGTCGTGTGGGATCGGGACGATCCTGATCCGGGCTCTGGAGGAGCGGATCCTCGCTCACGGGCTGCGGTTGGCCGAGCTGGGGGTGGATGATGCGAGTCCACGGGCTCAACGCCTGTACGAGCGCCTCGGGTACGTCGTCAGCGGCACGGAGCTCGGATCGTGGGACACGGATGCCCCGGACGGATCCGTCATCCGCTACGAAACCACCATCACGTTGCTCCGCAAGCAACTACCCGGACGGACCGGGGCGTAGGCCCGGAGCGCCAGGCCATCACAACCCGTCGGTCGGCTTCCCCTCAGGCGTGGGGTCTGCGTTCGGTGGCGATTGTGATGGCCTGGCGGTCGGCGCTTGAGGGCGACAGACACCGCAGCGGGCCTAGCTGTTGCGGTGGGCGATGACTCGGGTGAAGCCGAGGGTCCGGCCGGCGTCGGTGCGGAGCATTTCCGCTTCGGTCCCCGGCGTACCGCTGTCTTGGTCGCAGACTTCGTTCCATTGCAGCCAGTCTCGCCACCCGTCCGGCAGTCGATCGGCGACCTCGACGGTGACCAGGCCGGTCTTCTCCCAGTGCCGCCGCCACCAGGCCGGGCTGTGCCACGCGCAGAAGTCCCACATCCAGTACGGCGCGAGATGCGGCGGCGGCAGCGTCTCGTACTCCTCGGCAAGACCGGGCTGCACAATCCCGATCTGACCGCCAGGCTTCACGAACCGCGAGAAGTACCCGAGATAGAGGTCGTCGGTCCCGAAGTAGTGGTACGCGCCAACACTGACCAGCGCATCGAAGAACTCCGCGGCGAACGGCAACGCATGAGCCTCGGCGTAGATCGGGTGAACCCGCCCCTCCACCCCAGCCTCGACCACGCGACGCAGATTCTCGTCAGGCTTGACCCACAGATCAGTCGCCCACACCTCAACCCCGAACTCCTTGGCCAGAAAAATCGAGCTCAGCGCAGACCCACACCCCAGATCAAGCACCCGCATCCCAGCCTCAAGCCCCATGCCCTCAGCCAGCGCCTCCGCCTGCCACACAGGATTGGGCCCCATAGCCCCATCAACCATCCACCGCCCCGAATACCCACCAGCCCGCGGATACCGCCCATTCCTCAACGCCCCATCCTCCACAACCCCCGAGTCTGCCCCCCCCACCCTCCACCAGCCAAACACTTATCCGTCAGCCGGCGGCCGGGCAGCACCCTCGGCGGAGTGAGGTGGAGCGCAGGTCTGGCGAGTGGAAGATTTTCGGAGTTAGTGTCGAGGTGGGTGGGGGTTGTTCGACGTAGGGGTGATCAGGAAGTTGAGACTGAAGGGGTATCACCATGTCGAATCAGAGTGAGTCTGCGGTTGGCGAGGGTGGGCGGAAGGTTGTTGCTGCCTATTTCTTGTCGCTTGATGGGGTGGCTGAGGGTGCCGATCAGTTCATGACTGGGTGGGATGACGAGATCGATGCTCGCGGTGCCGAGCTGATCGAGACCCAGGACGCGGTCATTCTCGGGCGTCGTACGTACGACGAATGGGCTCCGTTCTGGCCGGGTAGCGACATCGAGCCGTTCGCCTCGTTCGTCAACGCGGCTCCCAAGTACGTCGCGACCTCGACGCCGCTCGAGCTGGAGTGGGCCAACTCGCACGCGATCGAGGGCGGGCTGGTCGACTTCGTCCGGCAACTCAAGAGCCAGCCGGGCGGCGACATCGGCGTACACGGCAGCATCTCCGTCACCCAGGCGCTGCTTGCGGCCGGCCTCGTGGACGAGCTCAGGCTCGTGATCGCGCCGACGACCGTCGGTAAGGGTCAACGGCTGTTCGACGAGCTGCCGCCGATCCGGGTCGAGACGCTCAGCAGTACGACGTCACCCAGCGGCTACGTCTTCATCGACTACCGCGTAGTTCAGTAGTCGGGAACGCAGCAGCAACCCCAGGTCCCGCCGGACCTGGGGTTGCTAGGGTTTCCCGCCGTACACACGCGTTCATCGGATGGGAGCCGCATGGGTGACATCGTCTTTGTGCAGATGTCGGGCGTACCGGGAGCGGGCAAGTCCACCATTGCTCGCGAGCTCGTTCGCCACCGTCGACTCGTCGCGCTGGACCGCGACGTCGTACTGACCGCGATGATGGAGACCGCCGGCGACCTCACCACGGCCCGCGTCGCCAGCTACGGCGTCGTCAAGGCGATGGCCGACGACGTACTGGCGCAGGGTCTCGGCGTCATCATCGACAGCCCATGCTTCTACGACGAACTCCTCGCGGACGGCCAGGCCATCGCGGCCAAACACGGCGTGCCTTACCGCTACATCGAGTGCGTCGCCAACGACATCGGCCTGCTCGACAAGCGCCTACGGTCCCGCCCCACGATGCGCAGCCAACGGCCGTCCGTCGAAGCACCGCCGGTCGATCTGCCGGCCGCCGGCGAGCGGCCCGGTGCGGCCTTCTTCGCGGACGGGATCGCGAACATGAAGCGCCCGGACACGTACCTTCACCTCGACACAACCCAACCGCTCGCCGACTGCGTCACGAAAGCCTTGGCCTACCTCGAGACGTAGGGTGCTCGGCGTGGCGTACGCGATCTTCCTGAACGGCGGATATGGAGTCGGTAAATCGTCCGCCCTCGACCATGTCGGGGATCTGCTCGCGAACGCCGGTACGCCGTTCAGCCTGATGGATGTGGATTGGTTCCATCGGTCCTGGCCGCCTGCCGATCCGGATAATGCGCTGATCGAAGCTCACAACATCGCCGCAGTCTGGAAGAATTATCAGTCGGCCGGCCCACGTCAGTTGGTCATCAGTGGCGTGGTTTCGACCGAAGCCGCACGAGAGCGCTACGCGGCCGCGGTTAAACTCCCGATCCGAATGGTTCGTCTCACCGCGAATGCCGATATCACCAGGAAGCGATTGCGAGGCCGGTACAGCGCCAGCCAAAGCTCGGCCTTGGAGTGGCACCTAGAGCGCTGCGACGAAATCGCTACTCGCCTTGACGCCGCGAACCTGGACGAATTGGTGATCGACACGAGCGCGCTCAGCCCACACGAGGTGGCCGAACGCGTCCTGCGCCACTTCGATCTGCTGAGTTAGGTGCGAGGTCTTTCTGCTGCGGCAATGTACGTGGCCGGAAGATGATGACCGTGGGTGAAACCGGCGTACATCTCGTCATTCTGAAACTCCTGCAATGCCACCACGACGAGACCGGCGTAAAGGAATGCGGAAACAACGTCTCCGAGGTTCCAGACGAACGCGCGATGAGGCTGCACGTCCAGGCCGAGTTCTTTGACGACCTGTGGTTCCTTGGCCAGGTCGCGCTCGCCGATCCATTTCTGCTCGAAATAGCTCGCGGAAAGCGTCAGCCGATCCGGCCCGACCACCGACAGAACCTCCCACGCCGGATGATGCTCGACGATGACCAGACGCCCTCCAGCCGTGAGCCGTCTCGCCATATCCGCCACCCACGCACGCAGGTCAGGCACCCAGCAAAGGCCGCCCCACGAGATGTAGATCGTGTCGAACCCGGTTAGGTCACTGGGCAAAGCCGTCATGTCGCCCACGTGATACTCGACGTCGACACCCAGCTCTGCAGCCTTCGCTCTTCCCGTCTCGACGTGACTCGGCGCGATATCGACCGCCACGGCCTCGGCCCCCTGCAGCGCCACGCTCAACGCGGCATCACCCACAGAGGCCGCCACCTGGAGAAACCGTCGCCCAGCAACCGGGCCGATGACTGCCAACTCCTTCGCACTGATGACCTCACCACCCGAACGGAGGTACTCCACCGGCTCACCCAGGCGATGCCCGGCGATGGCTTCCCAGTACCGACCGTTCTGTCGCGTGGTCTCAGACACGACCCCACTCAACCGCAGCCGTCCTGAGCGGGCAATCGAGTATCCGCGTAAACAGATGGACGTGCGGATCCCTCCGTCGTACCGTCCGCCACGTGACGGTTGAACTCAGATCCCTGACGGCGGCAGACGCGGAAGCGCACTGCGCCGCCGAAGACGAACTCACCGTTCGCTGGTTGACCGGAGGGTACGGCGACGTCGAGGGGACGATCGAATACTTTGCGTGGCTCGCGAAAAACGCTGATACGGGGACCGGCAAGCGCGGGTTCGGGATCTGGACGTCCGGTCGGCTGTGTGGATATGTCGACTACACGCCCGATCTCGACGACGGCCTCGACCCTGGCGACGTGGCCCTGGCGTACTCGATCCACCCCTGGGCCCGCGGCCAAGGCCTCGCCGTCGAGGCCGTCCGCCTCCTCTGCGACGTCCTCCGAACCGACAAGGTCGGAACCCGAGCCGCCATCCGCGTAGAACCGGAAAACACCGCATCCGTCCACGTCGCCCAGAAGGCCGGCTTCACCTACATCCGAGACTTCCCCTCCAACCGAGACAAACACCCAGACGGAACCCCCCTAACCTTCAGCCTCTACACCCTCGACCTGTAGACAGCGGTATGGCGTACGCCCGCGACTAGATCCCAGATCGCCTACGCCGCCCGCGAAGAGGCTCCTCGGCCCCGCAACCCGGCGACTCCGCGACGGGTCCAGATCCGCCATGCCGCCGAGTCGCCGTACGCGGGGATGCTCCTCGGCCCCCGCAACCCGGCGACCGGCCGGGACCCGCGTCTTCGCTATGTTGGACCGACTTGCCTTGTTCTCGTGAGTCAGCGGGGGCGGCGAGACGAGTCCCTCATGCCTCGAAGGGATCGACCATCCGAGTGGCCGAGAGGGGCTGAATGTTGTGCGGGCAATACTCCTGAGCGGCACGCTGGCGGTGGTCTGCGCGCTGCTGGGGACGCGGGTCGCGATCGGGTGGTTCACCCGGCACGGCTTCGGTCAGCCGATCAGGCACGACGGACCGACGACACATCACGTCAAGCGTGGTACGCCGACCATGGGCGGGCTCGTCATCCTGCTGAGCGCCGCCGCCGCGTACCTGGTCGCGACATTCGTGACCGGTGGGCGGCCGAGTGCCAGTGCTTGGCTGCTGATGTTGCTCTTCCTCGGCTGCGGGGCAGTCGGGTTCCTCGACGACTTCATCAAGGTCTACACCCAGAACAACCAGGGTCTGAGCAGTCGCGCGAAGATGGCGGGTCAGACCCTGATCGCGCTGGTCTTCGGGGTCCTGGCCACGCAGTTCTTCGCCAACGGGCATGGTGTCAGGCCGGCGTCGCAGTACATCTCCTTCACTCACGACTTCGGGATCAAGTTGCCGCTGGTCGTGGTCCTGCTGGTGATCTGGTTCATCGTCGCCGCGACCTCGAACGGCGCCAACCTCACCGATGGCGCCGACGGGCTGCTCG
Organism: Kribbella sp. NPDC055071; assembly: GCF_053608045.1. Lineage (NCBI taxonomy): Bacteria > Bacillati > Actinomycetota > Actinomycetes > Propionibacteriales > Kribbellaceae > Kribbella > Kribbella sp. NPDC055071. The sequence goes on along the minus strand of NZ_JBSGUS010000024.1, from coordinate 24,546 downwards.
CCGGCTCCTCGGCGTTGATCTTCGGCGCGTACACCATCGTGAATGTCTGGCAGAACAACCAGCTGTGCGACTCCTCGCGGCCCACCGTGGTCGAGTCGCAGTGCTACCAAGTACGTGACCCTCTCGACCTCGCGGTCTTCTCGGCCGCCATCGCCGCGGCCTGCGTCGGTTTCCTCTGGTGGAACGCCAAACCCGCACGAATCATCATGGGCGACGTCGGCTCCCTCGCCATCGGCGGCGCCTTGGCCGGGCTGGCGATCATGTCGCGCACCGAGCTCCTGATGGCCGTCATCGGCGGACTGTTCGTACTCGAGACTCTGTCCGTCCTCCTGCAGATGAGTGTCTTCAAGCTGACGAGACGACTCACCGGGACAGGCCGTCGCATCTTCCGCATCACCCCGATCCACCACCACTTCGAACACCTCGGCTGGCAAGAGGTCACCGTAGTCATCCGCTTCTGGATCATCGCCGGCATCTTCGTCGCGGCAGGCCTAGGCATCTTCTACGCCGCCTGGCTGGCCTAACCGCAGCTGTGGCAGGCTCGGGGCATGGCTGGGACGAGGCTTGAGCATGTTCGCGCGAACGTGAAGGACCTGAACGCCGCGATCGGGTGGTACACGACTGTTCTAGGCTTCGAGGTGGAGTCGTACTGGCCGCCGGACGCGCCGAACTACGCGCATTTCAAGACGGACGCCGGTGCGACGTTCGCGGTGATGGAGGCCGATGGTCGGGGCGGCCGGTTCAATTTCACCGTCGACGATCCGGACGCCCTCTGGAACGAGGTCCGCGACCGAGCCGTGATTGTCGAGCCGCTGTTCGATACGCCGTACGGAACGCGGAAGTTCACCATCGCGGACCCAGACGGCAACGAACTGGGTTTCGTCCACAACGGCTGACTCGGGCTCACGGCCGGCTCAGCCAGCCGAGAACCTCATCGAGCGACCCAACCACGTCCAGTTTCTGCAGCGGAAATGCTGCGATGAGCTGGTCGACGTCGGTGGCCTCCGTGCAAGCGTGAACGAATTGGTCGGTCCGCGGTTGGTACAGCTCACCATCGCCACTGACGAATTGTCCCCATAAGGCCAATTGTCCAACTTCACGTCGAGAGTCCGCAGCAACTGCTTGTGCCAGAAAGCTACCTGGAAAGAGCGCCCGGTAGTCGGGAAGGTGGTACAGCCAGGAACCGCCTCGGAGTCGTAGGGCTTGTGGTGCAACTCTGCGTGCGTCATTCAGAGCGCTGGTTAGTTCGGCCCAACGGGTTGCATGTCGGGTGGGACCTAGGGCGCCTGGTCCCTCGCGGTTGGCGAAATGCAGGCGGATTTGGTGACCGTCGTCTTCGACGTCGTACCAGAAGCACCCATGCTGCGACGGTCCTAACGTCGCTCGCAGGCCAAGCCACGATCGGTGCGCTGCTTCGGCCGGATCGCCGTTGCGCACGGCATCATCGATCGCATTCCACCCATCGGAGTTCACCAGCGCCGCCATGCTGGTCCAGTCGTGCCATGCGGTGAGGCGATCGATGTGCGCAAGTTCGTTGACGCGTTCGACCCAGAAGGCCTGCAGGTTAAAGAATGCTCTGCTGAAAAGGAGGCCCTGTGTGGTCATTCGCTAGGCGTTGGGGTTGCGTAGGCCGACTGCGTCGTGCCGCCAGAACGGCTCGGCGTACACCAGCGTCCCCGTCATCCATGGCTGGTACGCCGGGAGCCTGATCACCTGGAATGCCTTGTCCGGGATCCGTAGCGACGGCCTGCGGAAGCCCAGCTCACCGCCGAGTGTGAAGCCGAAGCGCGAGTAATAGCCGGGATCGCCCTCCAAGAAAACAAGGGGAACTGCGCGCTCGGCAAGAACCTCCAGCCCGTGGCGAACCAGAGCCGAGCCGATACCGCTCTTGTGGACCTCAGGCATCACGGCCAACGGACTGAGGACCTGTACGTCGACCAGCCGCCGAGACGCGTCCAGGAGGCTGCGGGTGAACATGACATGCCCGACCACCTGTCCATCGTGCTCGGCGACGAGCGAGAGACCGCCGTTCGGCGCGATGGTGTTCCGCAAGCTGTCGACCAGGTCCGCGACAACGAGACCATGGCTGCCGAACGCCTGCAGGTGAACGTCCCGTACAGCCTGCCCGTCGCCCGGGACTTCTTCCCGAAGATCCATCTCTGGAGGCTAGGCGTCCTGCGCCCTGCCCGCACACGGTTTTCACACCCGCCCAGCGCGATGAGTCAGCAGTCACCATGCGTATAGGCGTCGTTCTGCCGTCTATCCTTCGTGGATGCCCCGAAGAACGGTGATCGCCCGCAGCCCGTGGCGATGGGTGCTCGCAGCGATCTGGCTTTCCTTCACAGCTCTTCAGCTACCGCAACTGTTCCAACCCGTGCCCGACTACGCACAACACGACAACTTCGAATTCTTCATGTACTACGCCGTCCCAGCCCTCATCTCAGCGGTAGGCCTCGCCGGCGCCTTCATCGCCCTCCGCAGCGGACTGTTCGCAGACGCAAACGGCGTACAAATAAGGCCAGTAGCGGGCCTCCGCTCCAAGCGCCTACCAATCGAGTCCATCCGCGCAGTAACCGTCAACCAATCCGAAGGCCCGCTGATCTCCTCGGTATCCCCAGCCCTCATCGACACGGACGGCCAACTAATCAACCTCTGGCTAGCCCTCCACAACACCCCCACCGGCCGCCGCCGAGCCCACGGCAAAGCCCAAAGAATCGCCCAAACCCTCAACAAACCCCTCGACCCGATCGCGTAGCCCGCGTCGGTGTCCCACGCGATCCCGATCCCTGACTCCGCCAAAACTTCGGGAAGCGGCGGGCCGGCGCACGCGGCGAGAGAGGTGCGCAGATCGATGCAGGTTGCTGACCTGGTACCACCGGTTGTTGGAGTAGCGAGAGTTGTGCCCGCGGATTCGATCGGCATCTGCTGGATCTGGTGTGGGTTGATGGTGGCCCCTGATCTGGCTCCCTCAGCGTAGGCTTGCCGGGCGCGCTCAGCCGCGTTGACCGCTAGCCCGCCCTTGGATGCGAGGTCGCCCCGAACTCCGGGACCTGGAAGGTTTCGTTTCGTGATGGACGAATTGGTCGAACGGCTCGCTGTCATTCCCGGCGTCGTAGCTGTCGTCCTGGGCGGAAGCCGCGCCCGTGGCGAGCACCGTCCCGACAGCGACACGGATCTCGGAATCTACTACCGAGGTCGCCTGGACATCGATCAGTTGCGAGAGCTGGCGGCCGAGGTCGCCTCGAAACACGAGGTGTTCGGCTTGGGTGACTGGGGACCATGGGTAGACGGCGGTGCGTGGCTCACGATCGACGGGCGCGCCGTCGATTGGATCTACCGAGACCTGGATCGCGTGAACGACGTCTGGGACGAGTGTCGTGCTGGCCGCTTTACGATCGAACGTCAGGTCGGCCATCCGCTCGGCTACTACAGCCACACCTATGCCGGCGAAGTCGCGCTGTGCCAAGTGCTGGCCGATCCGACTGATGAACTCACGAATTTGCAGGAGGACACCCGGCAGTACCCTGGCGCGCTTGGGGACGCGCTGGTTGAAGCATTGTGGGAGGCAGAGTTCTCGATCGTCGGCGCTCGGAAGGCGCCGCGAGACACGGTCTACGTCGCAGGCTGCCTGTTTCGCGCGATCGGAGTGATGGCTCAGGCGCTGCATGGCCGCGCGCATCGATGGACAGTCAACGAGAAGGGGATCGTCGCTTCCGCCGCGAGATTGCCGCAGGCACCGGCTGGGTTCGAGGCGATGGCAGAACGCGCCATAACCGATGTCGAGGCCGCCGGTCGTCTCCTCGAGTCCGTACGCGCGGCCGTCGCCGGAGACCACCAGGTCCACGGATAGCCCCCGCTGTACGACTGAATCGTCGGGAGTCCTTGCAGCGACGGGGACTAGTGTTCGGGTCGTCGTAGTACTCGATCCGTCGAGGCGGCTAATCTCCAAGCGGGGTTGCGATCTGACGTCCGTGGTGAGCGAGCCATTCCTCCGCCGTGACCCGTTTGCCGTCGAGAGTCGGTTGCAGTGAGTCGAACGCAGCCTGGTAGCTGATCACCGACATGGCGCTTGCCACCCGAAATCCGCTGGCATGTACGGCGAACACGTTGGACGGCCAGTTGTGACGCTTAGTACCCCAGAAATCGGTGAATGGCTCGCTCCTGAATCCTGCACCAGGAAGAGCTCGACCATGATTCCTTCGGTCTCGAAAGCCCGTTTGTGCGGGAACCGTTTCGCCTCGATCGTTATGCCGGCGGACTCCAGCCGCGTCGTGACATCGCCAACGAATTCGAGATCATTAGCCCGAGCCATGACGCAAACCGTAGACGATCGTCGCGGGGCGTCTCGGGCACCGCTGCTGTGCACGTGCGGGGCAGCGGTGCCCGACTGAAGTTCTACGCGTACTAGCGTCGTCGCCGCTCACTCGATCTCGGTTTGTGGCCCAAATCGTCGTACCTCGTGGGGCCAACCGCACGCCTCCGCGGTCTTGGCCGCCCAGATCTTGGCCGTCTCGTCGTCGGGCACGTCCACGACGGCGAACCCGCCCACAAACTCCTTGTTCTCGACATACGGCCCGTCGGTGATGAGCATCTCGCCACTGGTGGGGTCGGCGGTGTAAACCGGAGCGCCCTCCTCCAGCCCACCGGAGAACAAATACACACCGGCCGCCTTCATCTCGCCCACCACCGCCATGGCTAACGGCGCGCGACTGCCGAACCACTCCGACGTGTGGTCGCCCACCCACTGCTGATTGAAGTAGATGAGATACGCGGTCATGTCTCCTCCTAATCCGGGCAGCCTCCTCCGGCCGCCTCTCACCACCTCCACGAACACCTCGCCCCCGATCCGACAAACCACCGGCAAGAATCTTCACGAGCGCAGTCGGTCGTTGACTGAGCGGCGCTCTACAGTCTTGCCGTGGTCAACCAGTTCGAGCGTGGCATGGCGATGATGCGAAAGCATGATCCGCAGACCCAGGAGGACGGGTTTGCGCTCGTGAAGCAGGTAGCGGCAGAACACGTCGCGGACCTGATCTCCGCCTACGCCCACGAAGAAGACCACGGATTGCGTCGCTGGCTGCTCGAGTTGATCGGTGACGCACGCTCGCCCAAGGCGCTCGCCGTCTTGACCGAGGCCCTCGCAAGCGACGACGAGCTGATCCACGACTGCGCCCAGCTCGGCCTACAGAAGCTGAACACCAAGGAGTCCCGCACCCTGCTCCACCACGACCAGCAGACCCGTCACCCACGGCTCCGCCGGCCGGTGCAGCACGAGACGGAGGAGCGGGCGTAGCGGCTGCGTGGGGTTGGCGGCGGCCATTGTTGACGACAGCACACCTGTGCCCCCTGACCGATCTGACGGACTGTCCAGGGTGGTCGACCCGATCAGTGGCCGCTGTTGGTAAAGCCCGTCATGCTGGTGTTATGCGAGTCGATCTGTCGGAGGCGCAGTGGGGTGCCGTCGAGCAAGGCCATCTCACCAGTCCCGCCGGAATCACCTTTCTGAGGCGTGGCACAAGGGCCAAGCGTCGAGTCTGCGATGACGCGATCTCGCTCGGCGCACCGCTCGTCCTCTTCTACTGGGCTGGTGGTCAGTTGGAATGGCTCGAAGGCCAGGACGCACTGGATGGGTGGAAATCAGTCCGTGTCGCGGTGACCGGCGAGCCGCGAGCGCGCGGGAGTTTGGAGTGGACCGCCGGACTTTGGCAAGCCGAAGCGGAACAGACCGCCGTAGTGTTGACCGGCCATTGCTGAGGCATACCAGAGACCTAGTGCCTTCTCGCTCTCAGCACCTGGCAGCGTCGCGCCGAACTGGACACGCGGCCTCTCTCGGTGGGGCACACGGAACCGGAGAAATGGGCGGCGCTCACGCCGCCGGGCGCCCAACCCGCCGTGGTAATCTCAGTACCGCAGGCGCGGGTTCGACCCGGTCGTAGGGCGCAGCGGCAGACCAGCCGAAAGGGCAAGGCCCACCTACTTCGACACCGAAGAGGGAGCGCCATGCCCAAGCTCGAAACGTACAAGAAGCAGGCGAAACTGCTCGTTCGCTGGCACCGCGATGGGAACTTCTCGGTCGGGGGTCGCATCCGGCAGCTCGCCCGCTATCGCACGCTGTCCGACCGCGAAGCACTCGCGCTGAAGTTTCCGCTCACCGAAGCCCAGGAGATCATCGCCCTCGAAGCGGGTTTCGCCAGCTGGGCCGAACTCAAGGCGAGCACGGAAGCAGCCCCAGCCACCAGTGAGCGGCCGGAGACTCAGGACGCGGCAGTCGCAAGCGCCAAACCCGTGCTGTACGTCGCCGACGTCGACGCATCGGCCACGTTCTATCGGGACCAACTCGGCTTCCGGATCGACTTCTTGCACGGCAACCCGCCGTTCTACGGGTCGGTGTCGCGCGACGGCGCGACCTTGCACCTGAAGCTCGTAGACGAGCCGGTGTTCGTTGCCGGTGCCGCGGAGCGAGAAGGGCTCATCATGGCGTTCATCGATACGCCCAAGGTGCGCGACCTTTACGCGGAATATCTGGCCGCAGACGCCGAGATCGTGCAGAAGCTGACCAAACAAGCGTGGGGCGGCACTGACTTCATCGTGCGCGACCCAGACGGCAACGCGATCGCCTTCGTCGGCTGAGACCCGACACGGCCGCGGCCCGAGCGGTCAACGACACCCGTTAGGTGCCGTAGGCAACGGCTTGGTGCCGGGTGTTCGGAGGTACCGGGTTGCCGTGAGGGCAATCGCGGCAAGGACACAGCCGGCCGCGGCGGTGAGGATGAGAGGGGTGTAACCGAGCGCGGTTGCGAGGGCTGCGGCGGCGAGTGGGGCGGTGGCGCCGGCGATGGTGGTGGGGGTGCCGAGGATTCCCGCGATGGTGGCGTAGCCGTGGTCGCCGTAGCGGTCGAGGATGATGGCGGGTTTCGCGAGGGAGGCGACCCCGAAGCCGAGGCCGAACGCGATCAGGCAGCCGGCCGCTCCCGCGACGCTGCGGCCGGCAGCGGGTAGGAGGGCCAGGGCGATGCCTTGGATGGCGATGATGACTGCGCTGATGGATGTCATGGGCAACCATCGGCGCAGGATCGTGACGGTGATGCGGCCGGTGACGGACAGCAGGCCGAGGAGTCCGGCGAGGGTGGCTGCGGTGGTGGGTTTGTGGCCGAGCCTGGTCAGGTAGGTGACGAGGTGTACGCCGATGACGGCTAGCGCGGCGCTGTGGAGCACAAACGCGGTCGCAAGGAGCCAGAATCCAGGGTCGCGGAGCACGCGACCTGGGCTCGCGGGACGGCCCCGAGACGTGGGTACGGCGTGGCCGGTCGACCGCAGTGCGAACGCGTGGAGCGGGATCGTGAGCACCGCGAGGACAGCGGCCAGGATCAGCAGAGTGTGGCGCCAGCCGAAGGCGTGGATGAGCTGGCCGGTGAGGGGGATGAAGATCGAGCTGGCGAACCCGGCCACGAGCGTCACGCTGAGCAAGGCCGTCGTACGGCGCTCCGGAGCGGTGACCGCCACGATGACGGCGAAGGCTGGCGGATACAGCACCATCGCCGACGCGACACCAAGAACGACGAACACGGCGTACAGCTCGGCCGGACTCTGCACCCGCGACCACGCGAGGACCGCGAGCGCAGCGATGACCGCGCCCACGGTCATCAAGGCATGGCCGCCGCGGCGGTCGAGCCAGCGGCCGACCGGGATACCGAGGAGCGCGCTGATCAGCGAGGCGGTTGTGAGCGCGCCGGTGGCGGTGGTGGCTGAGATCGCCAGTTCGGTCCGCATCGGTTCGAGCAAGGCGCTGAAGGCGTAGTACAACGTGCCATAGCTGACCGTCGTGGTGATCGCGAGAGCGGCGACCACGTCACGGCCGATGCCTCCGCGACCGGCCAAGCTACGGCCGGTCGCGGAGGTCGTGGTCTGCATCAGCCGCAGCAGCCTGAAGATGTGGCGGTGTCGTCGTCGATGACGGTGAGCAGACCGCCGCTGATTCCCGTCGCCAGTCCGCGGCCCGCAGGTGCGGAGATCTCGACTGCCTGCGGTGCCGGTCCGCAGCAACCGCCCGCCTCGTCCGCCGTCTCGCCGTACGCGAGGTTGGACGAACACACTCCCGTCTCCGGAAGGTCGAGTTGTACGTCGCGTGCCGCCTCCCAGTCACCTGCGAGCGCAGCGACGACAGACCGAGCCTGCTCGTACCCAGTCGCAAGCAGGAACGTCGGAGCGCGCCCGTAAGACTTCGCGCCCACCGCGAAATAGCCCGGCTCGGGGTGAGCGAGCTCGTCGGCCCCGTGCGGCGGGACCGTGCCGCAGGAGTGCTTGTTCGGGTCGATCAGCGGCGCGAGCGCGCGAGTAGATCCCAGAACCGGGTCCAGATCAAGGCGCAGTTCGGACACCATGGTGTGGTCGGGCCGGAAGCCGGTCGAGTTCACGACCGTGTCCGCGGTGACCGTTCGGTCGCCGGAGGTGAGTTCAACGCCGCCGTCGGCCGTGCGGGCGGCGGCCTCGATGCGGAACGAGCTGACCAGCTCGACCCGGCCTGATTGCACCAGCTTCTTCAACCGGCTGCCCAGTGCCCCGCGGGCGGGCAGTTCGTCGGCCTCGCCGCCGCCGTACGTCCGTGCCTGGTCGGTCCCGCGCACCACCCACACGATCTCGGTGCCAGGCACCTCGTCCGCCAGTTGGCCGAGATCGAGCAGCGTTGTCGCAGCAGAGTGGCCGGCACCCACGACCGCAGTACGACGACCCGCGTAGCGCTCCCGATCTGCTCCGAGTACGTCGGGCAGCGCGTGGGCAATCCCGTCGACTTGAGCCTCACCCCGCGCCGGGATGCCTGAGCCGCCGAGGACGTTCGGCTCACGCCAGGTGCCGGCAGCGTCAATGACGGCCGAGGCCAGCAGTTCGGTGCCGTCCGCGAGCCGGATCAGGAACGGCGCTGCCTCGCGGCCTGCGGTCCGGATCCGGTCGAAGCCGACCCGGGTCACCGCGACGACCTGGGCGTTGTAGCGGATGCGATCGTTCAGCTGCGGAGTTTTGGTCAGCGGTTCCAGGTAGGCGTCGATCAGGTCGCCGCCGGTCGGGAGTGCCTCCAGGTCCGGTTCGGCCCAGCCGATGCCATCGAGCAACCGACGAGCCGCGGAGTCGATGTCGTAGCGCCACGGACTGAACAGCTTCACATGGCGCCATTCGCCGATCGCCGCCGCGACGCTCGGTCCGGACTCCAGTACGACGAAGTCCAGCCCGCGTTCCGCGAGATGCGCTGCCGCGGCCAGACCGACCGGACCTGCACCGATAACGACCACCGGCGCCGCTGTCTGCTCGCTCACGATTCCCACTCCCTGTCTAGAAGATCATCGAAACAACAGTCAGCTTGCCTCGTGATTAGACAAGAGTCAAGATAGATCCATGTCGAAACAGGAGCTGACGCTCACGCCCGTCGCGACGGGTGGCTGTTGTACGCCGATCTCCGACGCTGCACTCGATGCAGCCGGGGCTGCCGAAGGGGCATCGGTGTTCAAGGCGCTGGCCGACCCGATCCGGCTTCGCCTCCTGTCGATGATCACGTCGGCCGGCGACGAGATCTGCGTGTGCGACCTGACGCCACAGTTCGAGGTCAGCGGCCCGACGATCTCCCATCATCTGAAGGTGCTTCGCGAGGCCGGCCTGGTCGACTGCGAGCGTCGTGGGACCTGGGTCTACTACTGGCCCATGCCCGAGCGGCTGCAGTGGATCTCGAGTCTTCTTGCCGTGCCGGAGCCTGTGTCGCCGCGCTGACGCTCCACCTTGACTCCCTGGATTACCTCAGTGATCATTGAGTCAATGAACGCTGAGCGATTGACTCTGGCCGAACGGGCCCGCATCCACGCGGCCCTCGGCGATCCCGCGCGGCTCGCGATCGTGGACGCTCTGGTCGCGGGCGACGCCGCGCCGGGTGAGCTCGGCGCTGCTTTGGATCTCCCGACCAACCTGGTCGCCCACCATCTGAAGGTGCTGGAGGATGCCGGCCTGGTCCTGCGGACCCGGTCCGAGGGCGACCGTCGCCGTACCTACGTCCGGCTCGAACCAGACGCCCTCGCCGCGATCGCCACTCCGGCGCTGCTCGCCGCGCAACGGGTCGTGTTCGTCTGCACCCAGAACTCCGCACGCTCCCAGCTCGCCGCGGCGATCTGGTCCCGTCGCAGCCATGTGCCCGCTGTCTCGGCAGGTACCCAACCGGCCGCCCGTGTCCATCCACGGGCGTTGAAGATCGCTCGGCGCCATGGTCTGGACCCTGTCGACTGGCAGACCGCCAAACTGGGCGACGTCGTACGACGCGACGACTTGCTGATCGCCGTCTGCGACAACGCCTACGAAGACCTGCCGCCCGAGCAGCGGCCGCGGCTCCACTGGTCGATCCCCGACCCGGCGCCGGCCGACACCGATGCGGCCTTCGAGGCCGCCTACCGCGAGATCGCCGACCGGATCGAACGGCTGGCACCCGCACTGTCGTCCGAGGCGACCGACTCCGCACCATGACCGAACTCACCTGGCACCGCCGCGCAGATCTCTCGATCGACCAGAAGCTCGCCCCGCGCACCACCTCCGCACGGCTAACCGACGAGTTCTCCGACCTCTACAGTCCAGAGACCATCGAACGATTCCTGCACTCCAGCTCCGACCAGTTCGCCACCGACAGCACGATCGCGAATTTCCTTCCCCTGTTGGCCGAACAGTTCGCCCGGCAGCGCCTTACTGGGACCTGGACGATCCGGCCGGCCTGGCGGTTCCCGACGTACGCCCGATCCGCGACGAGATCGAACGACGCGTGCGCGTCCTCGCCGTACCGGTGAGCCGCGGATGAGGCACGCACAACCCTTGTGGCGACGCGCGGTCGCCGAGGCTTTGGGGACCGGGTTGCTCGTCACAGTCGTTGTCGGTTCCGGCATCGCCGCGGCCAACCTGTCGCCGAGCGACACAGGCCTGCAGCTCCTGGAGAACTCTTTCGCCACCGCCCTCGGGCTGGCGGTACTGATCCTCATGCTCGGACCAGTGTCCGGAGCCCATTTCAACCCGGTCGTGTCCGTGATCGACTGGTGGCTAGGCCAGCGCACTCGCAGCCGGGTCCTCGACCTCGCCGCCTACATCCCCGCACAGATCGGCGGCGGAATCGCCGGAGCAGTTCTCGCGAACCTCATGTACGGCGAAGCCGCAGTCTCCTGGTCCACCAAGGACCGATCCGCTGGACACCTGTACCTCGGTGAGACTGTTGCCACGGCCGGCCTGATTCTGTTGATCTTCGCGCTGGCCCGGTCCGGCCGCGCTCGGCTCGCACCTGTTGCCGTGGGCGCCTATATCGGGGCTGCGTACTGGTTCACCTCGTCCACCTCGTTCGCCAACCCGGCCGTCACGATCGGGCGTGCGTTCAGCGACACCTTCGCCGGCATCGCGCCCAGCTCGGTGCCGGGTTTCATCGTCTTCCAACTCGTCGGCGCCATCGTCGGCACAGCCCTCGTCGTGGTCCTCTACCCCACCGCGGACGACGTTGTCGCACCGCAATCAGACACCACCCACACAGGAGCATCCGCGTGAGCAAGCCCTCCGTTCTCTTCGTCTGCATCCACAATGCCGGCCGCTCACAGATGGCCGCCGGATGGCTGCGCCACCTCGCCGGCGACCGCATCGAGGTCCGGTCCGCCGGCTCCGAGCCCGCCGACCAACTCAACCCAACCGCCGTCGAAGTGATGCGCGAGGTCGGCATCGACATCACCGGCGCCGTACCGCACATCCTCGAAACCGAAGACGTCCGGGCCAGCGACGTCGTGATCACCATGGGCTGCGGCGACGCCTGCCCAATCTTCCCCGGCAAACGCTACGAAGACTGGACCCTCACCGACCCAGCCGGCCAACCCCTCGACATCGTCCGCCAGATCCGCGACGACATCCGCACCCGCATCGAAAAACTCATCACCGACCTGCACCCAGCCTGACAATCCCCGAAGCGTCACAAACCGGCCTTTCGTGTCGCATGCGAGAGGATGCGTGGCGTGACCCTGTGGCTCAGTCTCTTCGCGGCGACATGGGTGGTGTACGTCGTCCTCGCGTTGCTCAGTGCCCGGGGCAGCGGACGGGAGGCCGGCGAGGTACTCGCGGCCGTGGTTGCGACCAGTGGCGCGTTCTTCGCGCGGACCGGGATCGAGGGAACATCGCTGCTCGGTGCTCTTCGCGGCGCAACGCTGGTTTCGTTGTTGATCATTGTCATCACCGGAGGTCGACCGGCCCGGGTGTTCGATCCACCCGGGATGAAGGCTCGCGCCTACCGTCGTTTGTCGCGTGAAGACCGGGATGCCATCGACCGCCGTGATCGAGCCTCATGCTTGACGCAGCTCGTCCTGACCGTCTGCATCATCGGGGGAGTGACCGCCTACGTGTTCGCGGGTTGGACCTTCCTGGACTAGCGATGCGCCTAGATGTACCCCGATCCCAGTCATAGTGGCCGGCCTGCTTGCGCGACGCCGACGGCCGCGATCATGTCGGAGAACAGTTGCTCGGTGGTTTCCGGCAGCGAGATGTTGTGCAGCATCGGGTACTCGAGCGCCCGCACCTCGACCCCGGCTTCCGCGAGCCGGACGGCATAGCGCCGCCCGTCGTCACGAATGAAGTCGTACTCCCCCGTAACGATCACCGCGGGCGGCAACCCGCTCAGGTCGTCCGCGAGCAGCGGCGAGACGTACGGATCGAGGACCTGCTCAGGCGTCGCATAGAGCCGCACGACCGAGGTGAGACCCGCCAGCACCGCCGGATCCTCCCGCGCTGACGGTGACGACAGGGTCAGATCGAGCGCGGGAACGTGCAGCAACTGCGACCGAATCTCCGGCCCACCACGGTCCCGGGCCAGCAAGCAGACCGCGGCGGCCTGGTTGCCGCCCGAGCTTCCACCCATCACTGAGACGTTTGCCGGATCGACCCCGAGTTTGTCAGCGTGGTAGACAACCCAGCGCAGCGCAGTGTAGCAGTCCTCGAGCTGATGTGGATACGGGAATTCGGGCGCAAGGCGATAGTCGACGTTCACGACCACACTCTTCAGACCGGCGCAGAACCGTCGGCAGTAGCCATCCGTGAGCTGAAGACCTGCCTCGCCACCGGCGAGCCACCAGGCGCCGCCGTGATAGCCGACGATCGCGGGAAACGGTCCAGTGCCCGGCGGCGTGTAGATGCGGGCGGTAATGACCGCGCCGTCGACGTCGACCACGATCGTCTCGTCGTGCACCGAGCCGACCTCGGGACCGTCCATCGGCACGAGATCCGCGTGGATCTCCCCCTGCCCGTCCAGCGCGGCCCGGGCCGCGGCCACCTCGGCCAGCCAATCTGCGCGCGACTGCCCGGGAGCGGGTTCAGGAGTGGGTGACGGCGGTTGCTCGGCAGGCAACGCAGCCATCACCGAAGCGACAAGCTCGGCCAGCCTCGGGTCCATCGTGGTCACTTCGGTCATGGCGGCAGTCCTTTCAGGCAGTGGATCGAACAATGAGCTGGGCCGGCAACATCACGTGTTGGACGCCGCGCGACTTCCCGTTCAGCTGATCGAGCAGCAGGCCGCACCCGATCCGGCCGGACTCGACGAACGGCTGGTGGACTGTGGTCAGATCCATGGCATCCGCGAGCTCGGTGCCGTCGTACCCGATCACGGCGACATCCCCCGGAACCTCGACGCCCTTGGCCCGAAGGCCACTGACCAGGCCGGCCGCGATGTCGTCAAAATGCGCGAGCACCGCGTCCGGCAGGGTGTCCGAGGCGATCATCTCGGCGGCCGCGCGGCGTCCACCGTCGACGTCATGGCTGGTGATCACGTGCTTCATCGCGCCAGGCGCCAAGCCTGCATCGGCCAAGGCGCGCTGCAGACCGCGCATGCGCAGGATGCCCGGCGACTCGAAGGTCGCCGACTTCTGCCGCTCGCTGACATACGCGAAGGTCCGATGCCCCTGGTCGACCAGGTACTTGCCGACCAGATACCCACCGGCCTCGTCGTCCACGTTCACGCTGCTGAGATCGGGATGGGCGCTGTCGACGAGGACCGTCGCGAGTTGCCGTTGCGCGAGCCTGCGCGCCATCGCGTCCTTCAGCGGCAACCCCATGATCAGTACGCCGTCGAGGCGTCCGGTGACGGGGAGCGATCCGAGCAGCGGCGAGGACGCCTCGGCCACCGACTGCTGATCGAACAGCACGACCTCGATCGCCTGTCCGTCGCAGGCTTCCAGCACTCCGACCAGCCGGCTGCGGTAGGAGGCGTACGACGTGAAGGGCGCCAGTACGCCGATCCGCCCGACCCCCTTGCGGGCCCGGCTGACCGCCGCCTCCTTCGGGGTGAAGCCGAGCTCGTCGATCACGGCCATCACGCGGGCGAGCGTCGCGGCGCCGACCCGGTCCGGTCGGTTCAGCGCGTTCGAGACCGTGGTGATGGAGACTCCGGCCCGTTCTGCGACGTGGTAGATCGTCACGGCCTCTGATTTGCTCATGGCATCCTCTGACTGCTCGACTGGTGCACATCCGCCAGAATTCCGAGTATGTCTTGATGCCAGCGTCGTGCCGTAGGCCATGTCGCCGTCAAGATCGGCGATCCATGCAGCGCCCCCGGATAGCGGGTCGACGACGCGACCACGCCAGCCGCTCGCAGGCGCCGTACGAACTCCTCGCCCTCCGCGCGCAAGGGGTCGAGCCCGGCGGTGAGTACATACGTCGGGGGAAAGCGGGCCAGGTCCTCGAAGAAGTACGGCGAGGCCAGCGGCGTGGTGGCAGCAGCGCCGCCGAGGTAGCTCTCCGCGGCCCGGTCGAACTCGTCCTGGACCTGGATGAACAACTCCGTCTCCTCGGCATCAAGACCGAGATCGCCGATCGCAGCCCGCGCAGTACGCCCGGTGAGATCAAGAGCCGGTACTTCGAGCACCAAAGCCGCAAGGGTCAGCTCGGGAGCGGCGATCACCGCGGCCGCCGCGAGATTCGCACCGGCCGACGCACCACCGAGAGTCACTACTCCTGGATCCACACCGAGCGAGGCGGCGTTGTCGATCACCCAACGGGTGGCGGCGAGGACGTCGTACGCCGGAATCGGGAAGGGATGCTCGGGGGCCAGCCGGTACTCGACCAGGATGACGACGCAGCCTGTCTCCACGGCTCGATGCCGGGCGGTCGCGTCGGCGACGAGCTCCTCGATCGATCCGGTGGTCCAGCCGCCGCCGTGGATCAGGACGTGGGCGGGCGAGGTGGCGGTGGCAACGGGGTGATAGCTGCGGAGCAGGATCGAGCCGCCGTCGACCGCGACCCGGTGGTCGTGGATCGCGTGCACCTCGGGACCAGGTAGACCGAACAAGGTGAACATCCGGTCGATGTCCTTGGTCAGCAGGATCCGCTTGGTCGCGAGATCGGCACCCGCGAACATCGTCGGGTCCGAGGCCTCGAGGTGGGCGCGGACGGCCGGCTCGAACGTCATGTCCGCTCCTCAGGATTGCGCGTCGGGGCCGCGGCCAGCAGCGCCCGGGTGTAGGGGTCTTCCGGCGCGGTCAGCACCTCCGCGGCCGGGCCCTGCTCGACGATCCGGCCGTTGTGCATCACCGCGATCCGGTCGCTCAGGTAGCGCACGACCGAGAGATCGTGCGAGATGAACAGGTAGCTGAGGCCACGGCTCGCCTTCAGCCGGGCGAGCAGATTGAGCACTTGGGCCTGGATCGAGAGGTCGAGCGCGCTGACCGGCTCGTCGCAGACTATGAAGTCGGGATTGCCGACGATCGCGCGGGCGATCGCGATGCGTTGCCGTTGCCCACCGGAGAATCGCGCCGGGTAGCGGTCGGCGGCCGACTCCGGCAGCCCGACCTCGCGGAGTACGTCCGCGACGCGGGACTGGACCTCGGTGCGCGGCAACTTGCGGGCGTACCGCAGGCCTTCGCCGATCGTGTCGCCGACGGTCCGGGCCGGGTTCATCGAGCCGTACGGATCCTGGAAGATCACCTGCATCCGCTCGCTGAGCCGGCGCCGATCGGCTGCCGGTGCCGCGGTGATGTCCTCGCCGTCGAACTGCACTGTTCCGGCCGTCACGGGGACGAGGCCGAGGAGGGCCGAGCCGAGGCTGCTCTTCCCTGATCCGGACTCGCCGACCAGGCCGACCGTCTGACCGGGCCCGATCTCCAGGTCCACAGTGTCTACGGCAGTTCGGTGGACCCGGCGTCGTTGGTGGTAGGTGACCGACAGGCCCCGGACAGACAACAGTGGCGCGGTCATCGTCGTACCAGCTCGGCATCGTGGGCGAGTAGTTCGTCGTTGTGCAGGCAGCGGGTCTGCCGGGTCGGGTCAAGCATGACCAGTTCGACCGGCTGCTCGCGGCAGTCCGCCTGGACCAGCGGGCAACGGTCGGAGAATCGACAACCGTGCGGCCAATGACCGGTCTCCGGCACGCTGCCCTCGATCGTCTTCAACGGCTCGCCCGGCGTCGCATGATGGGGATCGCAGGCGACCAGACCGGCTGTGTAGGGGTGGCGCGGACGATGGATCAGGTCGGGGACGGCCGCCTGCTCGACCACCTGGCCCGCGTACATGACGATCGCCCGCTCGCACAGGTCGCTGAGCACGCCCCAGTCGTGCGTGACCAGGATGATCGCCATGCCCGAGCCCTGCAGATCCCGCAGCAGGTCGAGGATCTCAGCCTGGATCGTGACGTCGAGCGCGGTGGTCGGCTCGTCCGCGATCAGGACGGCCGGATCGCCGGCCAACGCGGCCGCGATGCCGACGCGCTGGGCCATCCCACCGGAAAGCTGATGCGGATACGCGCGGGCGACCGTCCGCGGATCGGGGAGCCGGACCAGTCCGAGCAACTCGATCGCGCGGCGGCGGGCCTGCCGGCGGGAGCAGCCGGTCTGCGTCCGGACGGCCTCCGCGACCTGGGATCCGACGGTGAAGGACGGATCGAGACTGACGATCGGCTCCTGCGAGATCCAGCCGATCCGGGCGCCGCGGATTGCGCGCAACTGGTCCGGAGTCGCCGTCACCAGGTCGATTCCGTCGAACCGGATGCTGCCGGCGGTGATCCGGCCGTCGCCCCGCAACAGACCCATGATCGACAGCGCGGTGACGGTCTTGCCGCAGCCCGATTCTCCCAGGATGCCGAGTGCCTCGCCCGGCATCAGGTCGAGATCGACGTCGGAGATCACCGGGGAATCGCTGTACTGGACGGTCAGGCTGCGGACGGACAGTAGCGCTCCCTCGCGATGACTCGTTGCCGAGGGCACCTGCTTTGCGCCGGTGCTGGATCTTTGACGGACTGCGATCGCTCGGGTGCCGCCGTACCGCTCGGCGACGGTGTCGCGCACCGCGTCGCCGAGCAGACCGAGGGACAGGATGAACGTGATGACCAGAAGTCCGGAGGGCACCAGCAGCCACGGTTGGGTCCCGAGATTCTGCGACGCCTCGGCGACCAGAGCACCCCAACTGGCTCGTTGCGAACCGACGCCGAGGAAGCCGAGTCCGGTCTCGAGCAACACCGCACCCGCGCTGAACAGGGACAACTGGACGATGATCGTGCCGGACAAGCGCGGCAGGATGTGCCTTCGCATAATGGTCAGCGGCCGGAGCCCTGCCACCTGTGCGGCCCGTACATACAACTCCTCGCGCAAGCCCTTCGTCGTCGAGCGGACGATCCGGGCGAGCCCGGGCGCCCCGAGCAGGCCGAGAGCGACCATCGCGGCGGTCTCGTTGTCGGGGAAGACCGCGACCACGACCAGCAGGATGACGATCACCGGGACCGCGTAAACGAGATCGGCCAGTCGCAGGACCAGTCCCTCGAACCAGCCGCCGAGATAGCCGGCCAGCAGTCCGAGCGGTACGCCGACGCCGATGTAGAGGACGCCTGCGATCAGGCCGCCGAGCACGGTCACCTTGCCGCCGTAGAGCAGTTGGCTCAGTACGTCCCGGCCCAGTACACCGGTCCCGAGCCAGTGCTCCGCGGTCGGCGCACTCAGCACGTGCGCGAGATCCTGCTCATCCTCGGCGTACGGCGCGATCAGCGGGGCGAGCACACTCGCGCCGACGACCACGATGAGGTAGCCGATCGCGATCAGGGCGATCGGTCTGCGACGGAGCCCGGCGATCATGTGCGCACCTTCGGGTTCAAAGCGGCGTACCCGAACTCCACGACCAGGTTCACCGCGACGATCAGCAACGTGAGGAGCACCGCGATCCCTTGGAGTAATGGGATGTCGTGGGTCGAGGTTGCGGTGACCGCGAGTCCCCCGAGGCCCGGGAGCACGAAGACCGTCTCGGCGAGCACGGCGCCGCCGAAGAGGCCGATCACCACCAGACCGATCACGCTGACGACAGGCGTCGCCGCGTTGCGCAGGACGTGTTTGAAGATGATCTTCCGCTCGACGAGCCCGCGGGCGCGCAGTACGAGAACGTAGTCGCGATCGAGCTCGGCCAGGACGCCGTCGCGCGTCTGTTTGGCGATCGGCGCACTGCCGCCGAGCCCGAGCGTGATCACCGGCAGCACCAGCGACTGGAACCACTGCACCGGCGACTCGGCGAACGGGACATATCCCGTGGCCGGGAAGATCGGCAGCTGAACGGCGAGCAGCGTGACCAGCACAAGCCCTAGCCAGTAGCTTGGAATGGCGAACCCGAGCAGCGAGAGCGCGTCGATAGAGCGGCCGAGGAACCCACCTCGCAAGGCACTTGCGACCCCGAGCCCGACACCGACGAGCCCGGAAACGACGGTCGCGCCGACGACCAGCGACAGCGTGACCCCGAGCCGGCCGGCGAGCTCGTGGGCGACCGGGTCCGAGGACTGGATCGACTGCCCAAGATCGCCGTGCACCGCATTGAGGAACCAGTGCCCGTACTGCGTCCAGAGTGGATCGTTGAGCCGGAGTTGTTCGCGGAGCGCCTCGTACTGCTCCGGGGTGGCGTCGACTCCGAGGATCGTCCGGGCCGCGTCGCCGGGGATCAGACTGGCAAGGACGAAGGTGAGGACCGAGACGCCGAGCACCAGGGGTACGGCGGCGACCAGCCAGCGGACGACCATTCTGCGCATCGGCGGCCTACTTCGTGTCGTACCAGTCGAGGGGACTGGCGACCGGCGCTTTCGCGTTCACGGACAGGCCGCCGAGGTCCGCGCGGGCGAAGTACAGAACGGGAGTGAAGGCAACCGGTGCGAACCAGGCGTTCTCGATCAGGTACTCCTGCATCTGGATGTCGAGGGCGGCCCGCTCGGTCGGTTCCGCCGCGGCGGCCTTGTTGTAGAGGCCGACCAGCTCGGCGGAGTTCGTCTTGAAGCCGTTGAAGATCGCGGCACTGGGGAGGAAGATGCCGGCGCCCATCATGTACATCGGACCGGCGCCATAGGCAACGACCACGACCGGGAACTTGCGGCTGATCGACTGGGTCACGTAGGTCTGCGCGTCCGGGGCCGTGGTGAGATCGACCTTGATCCCCACCTTGGCCAGCTGGCTCGTCAGCGCCTGCGCCATGGTGTCGATCCCGCCGAACTTGACCGACAACACCGGCACCGTGAATCCATCCGGATAGCCGGCCTCGGTCAGCAGTTGCTTCGCCTTCTCCAGGTCGTACGGGTACCTGTCGGCCATCTTGGTCGAATAGCCACCAGCGCCTTCGACCACTGTCTCCACCGTGGGTACGCCGTACGAGCCGAGCACCGCGTTCGACACAGTCTTGCGATCAAGCGCGTAGTTGATCGCCTGCCGGACCCGCACGTCGCCGAGTGGCTTGCTGACTTCGCCGCCACGATCGATCAGGTTGAGCCCCTGCCAGACGAACGGCATCGAGACGACCTGCATCCCGGCGGTCTTGGCCTGACTCGCGCTGGTCGTGTCACCACCGGCGACAATGTCGACCTGACCTGTCTTGAGCGCGTTCACCACGGCCTGCGGGTTGGCGATGACCCGGACGACGACCTTCTTGTAGTGCTGGCGGGCCGGCTCGAAATAGTCGCTCCGGGCAACATACGTGTAGTGGTCACCGGCAACGGTCGCGGTCGGATCGAAGACATACGGTCCCGCGCCGGCGCTGGGGTTTCCGACGGTCAGATCCTTGACGGAGGCCAGTCCTTTGGGGCTGATGATCTGGCCGATTCCGTAGTACTGGGTGAGGATCTGGGGTACCAGCGGGTTCGGGGCGGAGAGCTTGATCGAGACAGTGGTAGGGCTGGTGACGTCGACCGAGGTCACCCCGGCAAGCAGTGGCGCCTGCGGCCCGAGCGCCTTGCGGGAGTAGTCCAGCGACGCCTTCACCGCCTCGGCCGTGACCGGATCGCCGTCGGAGAACTTCACTCCGGAGCGCAGAGTGAGATCGAGCTGCTTGTTGCCGGCGCCGACGTACTTCCAGGACGTCGCGAGGCCGGGCTGTAGCGATCCGTCGGCGGCCTGGTAGACCAGCGACTCATACGCAAGCAGCGTGTACGTCGTGAACGCGTTGTCGACCAGGCCCGGGTTGAGGCTGTTGGGCGCGGCCTGGATCGCGATCGTCAGGGTGTCGCCCTGGACGGCAGCGCCGGCGGGCTTGGTCGCAGGCTCCTTACTGCCTCCACAAGCGGCAAGCGTCAGCATGGCGATCCCCAGCGCCAGCAGCGATTTCGTCTTACTGGACATCCGAACCTCCATGCCAGGCGGCGGCGAGTGGTTCGAGGATCTGCTTGTTACAGCAGTGTGTCAAGTGCTTTACAAAAAGAAGTTTATTACCGTCAAAGATGAAGGTCTCGGTTGTCGGTGCCTGCTCGTAGCATCACGGCATGACCAACAACCGGGGTGCGGAGCCTGCGTTGTCGACCTTGGTGGCGCAGGCGTCGATCGCGCACCGGATCGAGCTGGACAACGAGTTCGAGGCACAACTGGCGCGGTCGGGCTTCCCCGGGCTCAACCTGCCGGTCGTGTTCTGGCCGCTGCTACGCCACGTGGACGACCCGGGAACGACGATCGCCGCGCTGCGTGAGCAGACGGGCTGGAACGAGAAGGTTCTGTTCCCGATGATCGGCGGCGTGGAGCGGTGGGGGTACGTCGACGTGCGGCTCGAGGCCGGTCGGCCAATCGGCAGCAGTCGAAACATAGCTCTGACCTGCGAAACTTGCGCGCTCGGAGGGATTCGAACCCCCGACCTTCTGATCCGTAGGAGCCTGCAAACCCCTAGCCGCCACTGTTGGTCACCGGTCGGGAGATGGTCATGGGTGCTCACGGAAGCCGACTGGCAGCGGCCGTTGGGGTACGACTGGGGTACGGAAAAGGGCGCCTGAGAAGCAGGGAAGCCGACGCGCCGAAGCCGACGCTCAGACGGGTTGAGATCAGATTGTCCTTGCCCTCATCTACGCTCGAATGAGTTCGAGTGAGGAGTACCAGAATGACGAGCTTGGCCGAGGTCGCTGGGTCGTTCGAGTTCAGCCTTGCCCGGTCACTCGCTGACACGGTGAAGGCGCCATTTGGCTGGAAGCCTTCGGACACCTTCGTCAGTGAGCTGGCCAAGTCGGCAGGCTTCACGACAGCAAGTCAGATCGCTGAGATCGCGAAGGCCATCGGACCGAAGATCCCGGGTCCGGGTCCACTCGGGAAGGTGTGCGCAGAGCAGTCCTCGCTCCGTTTCATCTCCGAGGTCGCCAAGGCCGGCCGGTTCACGTCGGCCGGAGACATCGGGGCGATCGCCAAGGCCATCGGGCCCAAGATCCCCGGCCCGGGCCCGCTCGCAAAGGTGTACCCAGAGCAATCCTCCCTCCGCTTCATCTCCGAGGTCGCCAAAGCCGGCCGATTCACCTCAGCCTCCGACTTCGCCAAGATTGCGAGCAAGATCGGCCCAAACGTTCGCGGTCCGGGTCCGCTCGCGAAGGTGTACGCAGAGCAATCCTCGATTCGCTTCATCTCCGATGTCGTGCGGGCCGGCCGGTTCACCTCTGCTGGAGACTTCGCGGAGATCGCCAAGACCATCGGGCCTACGATCCCCGGCCCTGGTCCACTTGCGAAGACGTACGCGGAGGAGTCCTCGCTCAGCTTCATCTCCGAGGTCGCCAAGATCGGAGGATTCACCTCGGCCGCCGACCTCGCCCAGATCGCGAGCAAGATCGGCCCCACAGTTCGCGGGAGAGGCCCGCTCGCGACCGTGTTTGCGGTGCAGTCCTCCCTGCGCTTCATCTCTGAAGTGGCCAAAATCGGAGGATTCACCTCAGCTGTCGACTTCGCCAAGATCGCGAGCAAGATCGGTCCGACGATCCCGGCCGTCTCGCCGGTCGCGAAACTCATGCCCCAACAGTCGTCGCTTCGGTTCATCTCGGAGATAGCACAAGTTGCCGGCTCCACCTCGGCTGACCGACTCGGTGAGCTGGCGAGCAAAATCGGGCCTTCCATCCCGGCGGCGGCCTACTTAGGCAAGGCCCTTCTAGGGCACGATTCCACAGCTGGCCTCGTGGCCGAGTGGACGAAAGCAGCCGGACTCGTTGCCGGCGCCGCCAGTGACCAGCTCGCCGAAGTCCAGGTGCACCGCAATCCAAGGCGGGCGCCACCCCCAGAGTCGACAGCGCCTGTCGATCCATCGCACGACGCATCGGAGAAGGTGGCCGCCGCCTTAGCTGTCGCCTTCGTCCTGGTCTGGCTCTGGTGGATCGCTGAGAGACTCAAGGATTTCGACGCGACCGGTGCCACGGTCGCCGACTACGACAAGACGCAGTGGCTGGACTTCCTGGTGAACGCTATGGACCTTCCTACGGTTCTCTTCGGGATGCCTGGTACCGCGGTGGTGTTCTGGTTCCTCAACCAGCGCAATCGCCATTGACACGTCCACAGCTCGCCTCTCCCCCTGATAGCTGCCAACCCAGGGCAGGGTGCCGTGGGTCAATGGTCGAGCTTGCTCGATCCCGTAGGCGCCGTTGATGCGCGGTGGCCTGCCCGGACAATCGAGCGGCCAGGGGAAGGGCAACCCCAGACCTCTCCGGACGCCTCGACTTGCTGACCGGAATGAGCGGACGGCCTCTGCGCGGCCGCGGCGGGGTGGACGCGTCGCTGACGCTCAGCCGCCCACGAGCCAACGCCAAGCAGATCCGATCGCCGAGAAGAGTTCGGCGTGCGGGTAGCCGTCGTCTGTCGATACATAGAACGGCGGATACCGATCGAAGGAGTCCGGTCCAGCCCAAACTCTTGCATCCGGGTCGTACCGACAAAGGATCTGGTGGCTGCTCGCCCAATGTTCTCCGGCATACAACTCCAGATCGATCTCCCAATCCTCGGAGTACGGGCCACCTCTAGGTACGAGGGTGATGCTTCGTCCCACCGCTCCCATGAGTGCAATCTCCTCGCCGGCTGCAAGACTCGCGTCGTCGAAATGAAATGAGACCTATGACGCTTGGGAGGAGATGACCGTCGTTGTCCAAGGTGCAGCCATCTACTGCCAAGTAGCCAAGCATCCGCACATCGAACACCAATAGCGATGTGAACGGCTGATTCGCGTCATCGTTCGGAGTGTTGATCACATTCACGTTGTTGACGCCTACCAGCCTGCTCCGGGCAGACACCGACGATCCCGATACGGTGGATCGGCGCGTCTTCGCCGGTCTGGCGACTGCCCTTGCTCTCGCGCCTCTCGCTCGGGCGCGGATGGGCAGTCAGATCGGGGCCACGCAGGTTCGCCAGCTCCGCCAGCGGACCGCTCGCCTGCGACGACTTGATGACCATCTCGGCGGCATGGACACATACGAGGTCTACACGTCTGAGATGGAGGCGACGGCCAAGCTGATCAAGACGGCCAGCTACAGCACTACAGCGGCCCGAGCGCTGACCGGCGTGTTCGCCGAGCAAGCGCAGATGGCCGGATGGGCCGCATTCGACGCCGGTCGGTACGTCGAATCGCGACGGCACTACAAGGCCGCCTTATCGGCAGCAAAGGAGTCCGGCGACCCCGGCTTAGAAGGCAACTCGCTGGCGTTCATGGCCTACGAGAAGGCCGACATCCAAACGGCCGCAGAGTCAACGCGCGTCGCCGGCACTCGCGCGACGCCTCGCGTTCGGGCCTTGCTGCACGAACGGCTCGCCTGGACCTACGCCGTCAGCGGGCAGGTTTCCGCAACTGCCCGTGCCCTCGATGCCGCCGTAGCCGCGGTCAACGAGCCGTCACACTTCCCCGAGCCAGACTGGGTGTTCTGGGTCGACCCGCTTGAGATCGACATCATGGCCGGCCGCTGCTACACGGAACTTAGCCGGCCGGCACACGCAGTTCCCTTGCTGGACGATGCTCTCTCGCGGTACGACGACACGCACGCCCGTGACAAGGCGCTCTACAGCACCTGGCTCGCTCACGCCTTGATGGATGCCGACGATCCCGAACGAGCTGCGTACGTGACCGACCACGCAATTGACCTTGCGTCTGGGGTCGGCTCCGTTCGTCCCGGCGGGCGACTGCGAGGCGTTCTCAGTCGCTTGTCCAGCTACGGGGGACCTGAGGTAGCAGCCGTGCTCGAGCGGGCCCGCGGCTGATATGTCGAGACCTCTTGTCAAGGGGCAGGCCGAGGCGCCCGTCCCGGATGTGTTCCGGGGCGGGCGCCTGGTGGCTTCGTTGGCTGTGTGG